>NZ_AKIS01000028.1:0-26085 GCF_000277005.1 Pontibacter sp. BAB1700
TATAATTAATGGATGGTTAAGTTAAATTGTTGGTTCACAGATGCCGATAACAAAAATGCCCCAGTTCTATAGAACTGGGGCATTTTTGTTAACCTCCTCGGAAGGGCAGGGGTGGGTTAAAGCAGTATAGATAAAAAATCAGCGATTCGATCCGCTGTTGCCATTACCGGCACCACGGCTTGATTCCTGACGCTGTTGCTGCATCGGGTTCGGCTGCTGCTGACGATTCTGCTTGAACAGGTCGAAGCGGGAAGGAGCCATGCGGCGTGGGTAGCTGTTGTTGGACAAGTCGGTGTCGGCAGTTTGCAGGAACGGATCCAGCGTGAAGCTAACCACCGGCTTTTCGGTTACAAATACCTTGGTCACTTCTTCGTTGTTATAGCGCCAGATCTCGGCAGGTATGTTCACCACTTCGTCGGTACCGTCTTCGTACTCCATGCGCACGATAAGCGGCATCACCAATCCGCCGAGGTTCCTGAAACCTACTTCATAGAAGTTCAGACCAGAGTCCAGCACTTTTTTCTCGTTATCTGACAGCGAAGCATAGAATTTCTGGTAACGCTCTTTGTCGGTGGCAGTAGTAGCCAGTGGATCGTACTTGTTGTAGAAGTCAGCCAGTTCAGGGCGCTCATCCAAACGGGTCCGCTTGATGTCCTGCAGGTTGCGCTGCTGCGAAAGCGTCTGCGGTGCCTTGTTCTGCTGCTCACGCTTCTGTGCGTTCACGAAATCGGGGTTCTGTGAGTCGATGGTAAACCATTTTACACCTTCGATGGCGATGTCTGTATGGTCGGTGGTGTAGAACCAGCCTCTCCAGAACCAATCGAGGTCCACGCCGGAGGCGTCTTCCATGGTGCGGAAAAAGTCAGCCGGCATCGGGTGCTTGAAGGCCCAGCGGTTAGCGTACTCTTTGAAAGCATGGTCAAATAGCTCGCGGCCCATTACTGTTTCGCGCAGAATGTTCAGGGCAGTAGCCGGTTTGCCATAGGCGTTGTTGCCAAACTGCAGTACCGACTCTGAGTTGGTCATGATCGGCACCTGTGTATTTTTGGCACTCTTCATATAGTCTACGATATTAGCCGGCTCACCACGGCGTGACGGATAGCCTTTCTCCCATTCCTGCTCAGCGATGTACTGCATAAAGGTATTCAGACCTTCGTCCATCCAGGTCCACTGGCGCTCGTCAGAATTGATGATCATCGGGAAGAAGTTGTGGCCCACTTCGTGGATGATCACCGTGATCAGGCCATACTTGGTGTTGGCTGAGTAAGTGCCATCAGCCTCCGGACGGTAGCCATTGAACGAAAGCATCGGGTATTCCATGCCGCCTACCGGGCCGTGCACCGAGATAGCCACCGGGTACGGGTAGTCAATCGTGTGTTTGGAGTATACCTTGAGCGTGTGTGCTACCGATTCGGTAGAGTACTGGCCCCAAAGCGGATTGGCTTCTTTCGGGTAGTAAGACATCGCCAGGATGTTCTGGTTGCCTACTTTCACGTTCATGGCATCCCAAATGAACTTACGGGAACTGGCCCATGCGAAGTCGCGCACGTTTTTGGCGCTGTATACCCAGGTTTTTTTGCCTTTCGCTTTGTTCTTCTCAGCCTGCGTAGCTTCTTCCTGCGTCACGATCAGGGTTGGCTTGTCGGCTTTGGCGGCATCGGCGAAGCGCTTCTGCTGCGCCGAGGTCAGCACCTGGCTGGCGTTCTGCAGCTCGCCTGTGGAGGCTACGATGTGGTCAGCGGGCACGGTAATGCTTACTTTGTAGTCGCCGAAAGGCAGCGCGAACTCACCGGCTCCCAGAAACTGCTTGTGCTGCCAGCCGTTCACGTCGTCGTACACGGCCATGCGCGGGAACCACTGTGCCATTTCGTACAGGTAGTTGCCGTCGCCCGGGAAATACTCGTAACCGCCACGGCCGCCGAGTGCCTTCTGGTCGTTAATGAAGTTAAACCAGTCGATGCTGAAGGTATAGGACTGCTTCGGCTTCAGCGGCGCCGGCAGGTCGATACGCATCATCGTGTTGTTGATGGTGTACTTCAAATCCTTGCCATTGCGGTCTTTCACGGCTCGTATCTTGTAGCCTCCATCAAAGGCTTCGCGTGTCAGGTGCTCCACGGCCGCAGTCGACATCCTGTCCTGCAGGGTGCCGGTCTGGGTTATGTTGCTCATCGACTTCGGCTCAAAGATGTTCTGATCTAACTGCACCCACAGGTAGGTGAGCACGTCTGGTGAGTTATTGGTATAGGTGATGGTCTCGGATCCGGTTACGGACTGGTTTTCGTCATTGAGTTCCACCTTGATGGTATAGTCGGCACGCTGCTGCCAGTACTGGTGACCGGGAGCTCCGGAGGCAGTACGGTAGGTGTTAGGAGTAGGCAGCTCCTGCCCAAGTTGGCCGAATTTGGTGTCCTGTGCCATGGCAATAAAAGGCCCGGCCAGCAAACCAAAAAGTGCCAATCCTCTGATTAGGTTTTTCATGTAAGGTATAAGGTGAGTTGAGATTAGTTTGAAGGTATAGACTTGGGTTGTCCTGTATTTATGAATGTCGGACTAGAAAATATTTGTTTCGATCATCAGGATCAGTGAAATGCCAGCTGCTGCACTGGAAAGCACCAAAATCCAGTCACGTTTTTTGGCTCGGAACAGATTCATCATCAGGAAACCAATTACCAGTAGGATGCTCACAATCAGAAGCTGCCCCAACTCAATACCAATGTTGAAGGCCAGGAGCTGCTGCCAAGTATCGCCGTTGCGACCGAGCATCGACTTCAGGAAGTTCGAAAAGCCCATCCCATGAATCAGGCCGAATGTGATCGCCAGCAGGTTGTGGAAGGACCAGATCGGGTGCTGCTTCGAGGCGGCACCGTTCAGCTTAAAGAAGTTGATGAAGCAAGTGAATAGGATCGTCACCGGTATCAAAAACTCAATGAGTGCAGTATCGAACTTGATGATGTTGAAGGTTGAAAGCGCTAGTGTGATGGAATGCCCGATGGTGAAGCTGGTGACAAGCGCTACCACCTGGCGCCAGTCGCTCAAGGTATAGATGGCACAAAGGGCCAGTAAAAAGAGCATGTGGTCGTAGGCTTTAAAATCAAAGATATGATGAAAGCCCAGTTCAATGTAGGTAGAGAAAACCGATGACACGATAGAAGTATATAAGGGTAGAATAACGGCTAAGGTGCAAATTAATGTTTAGCCGGGAAGTTTGCAACAGGGCGTAGACAGGTAAAGCCAGATAAATATATTTTGGTTTAAAAGACACTGGCATGCAGCCCCGACCATGGACAAGATAGCCTGACAGCGTATACCTGTACCCATGGCCTCGGTGGCTCCTATACCTTGCAGACGGTGCCTTGACAGAAATCTCAGTAACCAGCGGCCAAGATAATTGCGGGGAAATTCTGTAAATTCCCCACATGTTTCGGCACATCGGGCAACGGCGCAATTTCAGACACAACATAAAGCTTGCGGCACTGCTTTGCCTCACGGCTGGCTTTGTGAACATAGCCGGACTGCTGGCTTTTTCCGTGCTCACCACCAACGTGACAGGACATGCCGCCTATTTTGCCGAGAGCCTGTCGCATGGCGATTTCCGGCTGGCCCGCATCATCGGGCTATGGATGTTCCTATACCTGCTGGGGTCTTTTGCGACGAGCTTCTTCATCAGCCGGGTGGGCCGGGACCAAGTCTTCGCCTATACCATACCCATTCTGGCGGAAATCATCATCTTGCTGCTGAACGCCGTGTACGGTGAAAACTACGATGGCAGCACCGTGATGAAGGAGGTCTTTGCCGGTAGTCTGCTGTTTGCGATGGGGCTTCAGAACAGCATGGTGTCTATGATTTCCGGCTCCGTTGTCAGGACCACGCACCTCACAGGCATCTTCACAGACTTGGGCATCGATATGGCGACCGCCACCCTCCCCGGAGCGGCACAGAAGTCCGGTATTGGGCAACGCATCACGCTCCGGCTAGTCATCATTTTCTTTTTCCTGGCCGGGGCTGTGGCGGGCGGCTACCTCTACCCGATGCTCCAGTACTATACCTTTCTGGTGCCGGCCGCTATACTAGCCATCGCTATGTTCTATGACATCTCACGAGTGCGCATCAAGCGCGTCATACGGCAGCTGCGGTATCGATTTACTGCCTAGCCTTCTGCTACTCAGGGAGTCTTTTGCTGCTCCGTTAAGGCAGCCTTCTGAAAGAACAGCAGGTGATACTCCAACGCATTGCCCCAGTAGGCCCAGCTGTGGGCGCCGGGGCGCTCTATGTAGTCGTGCGACACCTTTTCGTATACCAGGCGGCGGTGCAGTTCGCGGTTGTCCTCTATCAGGAAATCATCCACGCCACAGTCAATGATCAGGTGCACCCCACTTTGCTTCAGCTGCGGCACCATGTGTACAATAGAGTTGGCTTTGTACACCTGCTCGTTTTCCGCTTTCGGACCTAGTACGGCCTCAATGCTGGGGAGTAAATTTTTGCGGTCTATACCTGATACATTGAGGGAGCCACTCATGCTGCCCGCTGCCAGGTATAGCTCCGGATGCCGTGCTGATAGGTATAGCGCCCCGTGTCCGCCCATGCTCAGGCCAGAGATAAAACGACCGCTGCGCTCCGATAAAGTTCTATACCTGTTCTCAATTTCCTGTCGGAGCTCCTGTGTGATAAACGTTTCATACTGGCTCGCTCTATCGACTGGGCTATCGAAATACCAACTGCCGAAGCCACCATCAGGTGTCACGATAATCAGTTGATACTTATCGGCCATGGTCTGGAGGAGGTCCTTCTGGGGTGGCACTTTGAGCCAGTTGCTGAAGTTGCCGCTGTAGCCATGCAACAGGTATAGCACCGGGTAAGGACCGTTCTTTTTCTTCTTGTAGCTGTCAGGCGTCACCACGCCAGCCTTCAGCGTCTTCTGCATTGAAGGGCTTTGGATGACCAGGGTGTCTACTTTTGCCTGGGCTGTAAAAAGAGCGAGTGTCAGGAGAAGAGCAAGGGTATAGCGTATGAGAGTCATCTTTTTGATCAGGAAGCTTGAACCTGCAAAATAGGCATTCGGAAGCAAAATGCTCAAATGCGGCGCTGTTTTCCTGCAACTTAGTTTGTGCCGGCCATACCTGCCTGTAAAGTTTCGGAGGGATGTGCGTATGAACATGTAAAACCAAAAAGAAGAACGATGCTCGAAATACTACCTGAAACCCACGATAACATACTGGCCGTGCGCGTGCGCGACAAGCTCACCATACCTGATTTCGACCAGTACCGCAACATGGTGCGTGACCTGATGCTCAAGAACGAGGAAACGCACATCTACTATGAAATGGTGGATGTAGACTGGATAAACCCAGTGGCGACGATCGAGAATGGCCTGTTCGATGTCATCCACGGACTAGACTACGGCCGTGTAGCCATGGTGGGGGAGAAGAAGTGGCAGGAGCTGTCGGCCAAGCTGGCCAGCACCGTAAAAAAACACGGCATCCGCTACTATGACCTGGCTGATAAGGAGCAGGCGATGAAATATGTACTGGAGGGGGACAACCCTACTCCAACTCCATAATATCCTCGTTCCAGAGCTCCGGCTTCTCTTTTATAAAGTCCTCCATCATCTCAATGCATTCCGGCAGGTTCAGGTCCACCACTTCCACGCCATGCGACTCCATAAACTCACGGGCGCCGCTAAAGGTCTTGGACTCACCCACAATCACCTTGGGTATCTTGAACTGCACGATCGTGCCGGCGCACATGTAACACGGCATCAGAGTGGAGTAAATGACGGTGTTGCGGTAGGAGCCGATGCGGCCGGCGTTGTTGAGGCAGTCCATCTCGCCGTGCAGAATGGGGTTGTTCTCCTGCACCCGCTTGTTATGCCAGTCGCGACTACTTTGCCGTCTTTCACCAGCACCGAGCCGATCGGTATACCGCCTTCGCTGCGGCCTTTCTTCGCTTCGTCTATCGCCAGTTGCATGAATTCGTCCATAGGTATGGGGCTTATTAAAATGTGGTGAATGTTCGTGCTTTGGGTACGGCTGCCCGCTACAGGTGGTTATAAAAACAAAAAGGCCTCCCCATACGGGAAAGCCTTTTGTTCAACTAAACTTTACTCTTAATACACAATCAATTCATTATTCGGTGGGCAGCTGAATGTCCACGTTATTGAAACGAATCTGACCGCCTTCTAGTACTGCTTCTACTACAGAATCTTTATTTATAGTGCCGGCCAATATCTCCTTCGACAGCTCGTTGAGCACCTGGCGCTGCAGCACACGCTTCAGCGGACGGGCACCGAACTGCGGATCGTAACCCTGCTCGCCCAGGTAATCCAGCACTTCGTCGGTTGCGATCAGTTTTATACCTGCCTCCTCCAGACGATCCTGGATGTGGCCGAACTGGATCGAAACTATCTTGCGGATATCTTCGCGGCTCAGCGGACGGAACATTACCAGTTCGTCAATACGGTTCAGGAACTCCGGTCTTACCGACTTTTTGAGCAACTCGAATACTTCGTCCTTAGTGCGCTCGATCACCTCATCGTGGTTGAACTCATCCATCTGCTCAAAGTTGCTCTGGATGATGTGCGAGCCGATGTTCGAGGTCATGATGATAATCGTGTTCTTGAAGTTCACCACACGGCCTTTGCTGTCAGTCAGACGTCCGTCGTCGAGCACCTGCAGCAGGATGTTGAACACATCCGGGTGCGCCTTTTCGATCTCGTCGAGCAACACCACGGAGTATGGCTTGCGGCGCACGGCCTCAGTCAGCTGACCTCCTTCGTCGTAACCTACGTATCCCGGAGGCGCACCAATCATACGGCTCACGGCATGGCGCTCTTGGTATTCACTCATGTCGATACGCACCATGGCGTTCTCGTCGTTGAACAGATAATCGGCAAGCGCCTTGGCCAGCTCGGTCTTACCCACACCGGTCGTGCCCAGGAAGATGAACGAACCGATCGGACGTTTCGGATCCTGCATACCGGCACGGCTTCGGCGCACGGCATCAGAAATGGCTTCGATGGCTTCTTCCTGACCTGCCACTCTTCGGCCCAGTTCGCGCTCCAGGTTAAGTAGTTTCTCACGATCGCTCTGCAGCATCTTGCTCACAGGTATACCGGTCCATTTGGCAACCACCTCAGCAATGTCTTCAGAGGTAACCTCCTCCTGAAGCATCGGGTTTTCACCCTGCATCTGGCGCACCTGCTCCTGCAGTTCCTTCAGTTTCGCTTCTGCTTCCTGAATCTTGCCATAACGAAGCTCTGCTACACGGCCGTAATCGCCGCTGCGTTCGGCCTGCTCAGCCTCCAGCTTATAGTTCTCGATGTTCTCCTTCTCCTTCTGAATGCCCTCGATGATTTGCTTTTCGTTCTGCCACTTGGCTTTCAGGTCATCTCGCTTGCCACTCAGGTCAGCGATCTCTTTGGAAAGCACCGCCTCTTTGTCCTTGTCATTCTCACGGCGGATCGCCTCACGCTCGATCTCCAGCTGCATGATGCGGCGCTGAATCTCGTCCAGCTCCACTGGCAGTGAGTCGATCTCGATGCGCAGTTTTGCAGCCGCCTCATCCATCAGGTCAATGGCCTTGTCGGGCAGGAAGCGGTCGGAGATGTAGCGGCTTGATAGCTCCACAGCAGAGATGATTGCATCGTCTTTGATGCGCACCCCGTGGTGTACTTCATATTTGTCTTTGATGCCGCGCAGGATCGAGATGGCGTCCTGTACGCTTGGCTCATCCACCATCACCGCCTGGAAACGACGCTCCAAGGCCTTGTCTTTCTCGATGTACTTCTGGTACTCTTTGAGTGTCGTCGCACCGATGGCATGCAGCTCGCCACGCGCCAAAGCTGGCTTGAGCAGGTTGGCCGCGTCCATGGCGCTCTCGCCGCCTGCACCGGCACCGATCAGGGTATGGATCTCGTCGATGAAGAGCACGATGTCTCCTTCGGCGTCCACCACTTCTTTGATCACTGCCTTTAGACGTTCTTCAAACTCGCCCTTATACTTGGCTCCTGCCACCAGCAGGCCCATGTCGAGGCTCATGAGCGTCTTGTTTTTCAGGTTTTCGGGTACGTCGCCGGCTACAATTCTTTGTGCCAGGCCCTCTACAATAGCGGTTTTACCCACACCAGGCTCACCCAGCAACACCGGGTTGTTCTTGGTGCGGCGGCTCAGGATCTGCAGCACGCGGCGGATCTCTTCGTCGCGGCCGATCACCGGGTCGATCTTACCATTGCGGGCCATCTCGTTCAGGTCGCGGGCGTAGCGCTTGAGCGAGTTATACTTCGCCTCTGCATTCTGGTCGGTTACTTTGGCACCGCCACGCAGTTCCTTAATGGCTTTTTTGAGATCTTTTTCATTGAAGCCCACATCCTTCATAATGCCGGACACCTTGTCGCGGCCTGCCAGCAGACCCAGCAACATATGTTCGATGGCCACATACTCGTCGCCGAACTCTTTCAGGTATGATGTGGCCTTTTGCAAGGCAGCTGCTGCATCGTTCGCCAGGTATGGACTGCCGCCGCTCACTTTCGGGTAAGCAGCAACCGTCTCATCCAGCTTGGTGTGCAGGATGTTGCCGTTAATGTTTAGTTTTTTAAGCAGAAAGCTGGTAACGTTCTCGTCCGTCTCCAGAATCGCTTTTAAAATATGCCCGGTCTCGATAGCCTGCTGCTGAAATCCGCCTGCTATCTCAGTGGCCTTTTGAATGGCCTCCTGGGCTTTGATGGTATAGTTATTAAAGTTCATATCCCTACTTGTTTCCCCTTAGTTTTAGTTCTACGAGCATCACAGCAAAGGATACACCAATGGGATTTAAAGATGATTTTACTGAAATAATGGCAGGTTTTGGGTTGGGATCTATACAAGAAACCGCCAAATTGTCTGAATCAGGATTTTCAGAATTAGAAAGGATGGACAGAATTGATAATGTCTGTTTGTATTGTCTTGCTCGCCAAATGAATTAATGACCTTAGTTATGGAAGTATAGGCAAATTGGGTAGGTAAATATAGGAGTTATAAGTATGTATCTGATTAGAATTTCATTTAATAGGTCTGTTGTTGAAAACCTTTTTGTATTGAAGGCTAAGTGCTCCGAAGTTTATCAGCAGGCCGATAGGATAGTTATAGGCCACGGTATAGTTCTTTGCCTGAGCTAGGTGGATGTCCTCAAGATTAACGATGGTTTTTAGCTCTACAACTACGGTGTCCTCTACAATAAAATCAGCTCTTCTGCTACCAACCTCTGCTCCATCATAATAAATTGTGTGTTCCTTCTCTCTTTCAAAGCCAAGTCCTGCTTTTTCAAATTCTATAGCAAGGCAGCGTTGATAAATCACTTCCTAAAATCCACTCCCAATGGTATTAAGAACCTTCATCGCGCATCCTATAATTTTGAACGTGATATCATCAGTTTGCTGCATAGTTTATGGTGTCATTGTTTAAATCTCTAAATCTCTAAATCTATAAAGACATTATCAATCCTGTCCATCCTTTCTAATTCTGAGAATCCTGATTCAGACAAGCTTTTTGAACACCGCCGCGTAGTGGTCTGCCAACCTCGTTGGCTCTGGCAATTTATACTTCGTTGCACAAGTCAGCGCAATCTCGGTAGCAGATGGCAGGTCCATCAGGTGGCCCGGCGAGACAAACACAGGCTTCACGTTGTCCTTGGTGCGCAGCACGTTTCCGACCAGTTCGCCTTTGTGCTCCAGCGGCGAAACAGAGCCTTTTAACGTATCGGGCTCCTTATACTTGCCAACCAGCACTTTTTTGGCTACACCCATCGTTGGCTTATTAAGTTGCAGTCCTAAGTGGGTGGCTATACCTAAGCGGCGGGGGTGGGAGATGCCGTGGCCGTCTACCATGATCAGGTCGGGCTTCTGTTGCAGTTTCTCATAGGCCTTGAGTAGATTAGGCGCTTCCCGGAAAGACAGAAAGCCGGGAACGTAGGGCAGCTCCACCTCACCATAGTGCCATACCTTCTCGAGCACTTCCAGTTCCGGGTACGATAGCAGCACAAAAACCGAAAGTATATGATCCTCCCCCACAAAAGAAGAGTCACAACCGGCGATCAGCTTCAGGTCAAAATCGGGCTTCTGGATAATGATCCGCTTCTGCATTTCCCGTTGCTGCTCGGTTAGGCGGGCAAGCAGGGCAGGGTCGGGAGCAGGTTGGTCGAAACGACGGTAGTAGGGCATGGGGGATTTAGTGATTTAGGGAATGAGTGGTTGAGTGAATGTTTTTTGATTGAGATTACGTCAGGTAGGTCTGGCAGTTTAATTTCCTGTATTTCTTTCGTTGCTTCTCCCTTAGGATAAGTTTGAGTGAAGATTGGTTTAGGCTCTTCTCATTCAATCGTTCAACTACTAAATTATAACTCACTCAATCACTCCCTCACCAACTCACTCAATAAATCACGCACTGCAGGGGTGGATCAGTTTGGCGAAAAGCAAGCGCCATTGTCCGTCTACAGGGCCAAAGTGAAACTCAAAGGAAGTAGCCGTGTGCAACACTGATCTTTGCACAAGAGGCAGGGTGGCCTTGATCTGCCTGATCTCGGTATCTGAGAGGCTGGCTTAGTCCCAGTAGCCGCTTTGCTGAAATTTAGAGGGTCCTGAAACGAAACAGCCCTCTTTGCTGTAGCCCGATTGGCCTTGGTCGTAGTCCATGTCGGCACAGTCAAACGAGGGCCATGCCTCTTCCTGCAGATCACAGGTTTTTACCTCATCGCCAACAGTAAAAAAAGACCTGTTCTGAAACTCCCGCTTGAAATCATTGATGTCCGTAACGTGCGTCATTTTAGGCATGGCTCCAGGCTGCTCGATGACCCAAAGCCCATGGTCTGGGTGGATGAACTGATTGAGGATGTTGGCGTCAGATGCCTGCAAGGATGTCAGGAAGACGGAAAAGGCCTGCGCAAAAGCCATGGTATCCTGATTTGGTACGATTCCTCTACGGAGATGCTCTTCCTGAACCTCTTCCAGCCGCTGATGCTCATTTGCCCGCTGCTCTGCCATATTCTGCTCTGAGTCGCCGGACCCACAGGATGTTGTACCTGGTACCAGTAGCAGGCAAGCCATAAAAGTAAAGATAGTACTACGCATAGGTCTCGATTCTAGGTATAGCTACTATACGCTGTTTTGAGCCGTACGGCTTATACCTGAGGGCTTTGGCAAACACCGTATTTTAACTATTGCTATTTCAAGACGTAAATCAAACTGAAGCTTTACAAACGAAAACAAACTAAATGGCAAATTTCATATTCAACGATAGTGTACAGATAGAGGCTGGGAATGTGCGGCTCATCGGCGACCTGGCTGTGCCGGAAAATGCAAAGGGACTGGTGATTTTCTCGCATGGTAGCGGCAGTAGCCGACTCAGTTCACGCAACCGCTTTGTGGCAGACCATCTGCAGCGCTCCCGATTTGCAACTCTGCTGTTCGATCTGCTCACCGAAGAGGAGGACCAGCGGCAGGAGAACCGATTCGACATTCAACTGCTCACGACGCGCCTGATCGACGCAGTGAATTGGGTGCAACATCAGGAGCATGTCCAAAACCTGCGCATCGGACTATTTGGAGCCAGCACCGGAGCAGCCTCTGCCATAAGCGCTGCTGCTGCTTTGGGAGCAGACATAATTGGCGCTGTTGTAAGTCGCGGTGGACGCCCCGACTTGGCTAATGAAGTGCTGGCCGATGTGCAAACCCCGACGCTGCTGATCGTGGGAGGACTGGATGAAGAGGTATTAGAGCTAAACAAGCGGGCGCAGGACCAGATGCTTTGCCTCAAAGACCTGGAGATAGTGCCCGACGCCACCCACTTGTTCGAAGAGCCGGGAGCACTGGAAATGGCAGCCCAACTGGCAACTGACTGGTTCCGGAAATATCTGGAGCCCGGCAAACAGCACCCGTTGAGAGAGAGATAGTTGGTGAATGAGTGATTGTTTTTAAATAATGGATTGATGATTCGGTTGTTAGAAAGTAATACCCAGTTCAACATGATTCACCAATCAGAATCCCCTGCTGGAAACTCATTAAACCACTCATACACTCAATCACTCAATAAAATAAGAAACCATGGAAACGATACCCAACAGGCAGGTAGCTGCGGAGATGCTGGCCGATAGGCTGGAGCATTACAAAGGGCAGAAAGGAGTGGTGTTGGCTATACCTAGGGGAGGAGTGCCCGTGGCAGCACCTATCGCCAAGCGACTGGATATGCCACTGGATGTGATCGTGTCCAAGAAGATAGGCCACCCGGCTAATCCGGAGTTTGCGATAGGAGCCGTGAGCCTGGAGGATGTGGAGGTGGATAACAGGTCTGATGTACCAGAAGAATACATACAGGCTGAGGTTGAGCGTATAAAAACAAGCCTGCGTCAAAAGTATAAGTTATTTATGGGCGATCGGCAGCCCGTTGACCTTCGCGACCGCATCGTAATCATTGTGGATGATGGTATTGCAACCGGCAAAACGCTGTTGTCTACCGTGAATATGGCCCGGCATAAGCAGCCCCGCAAGATTATTGTAGCTGTGCCCGTAGCTCCACAAGCTGCAATTGCACAGTTCGAGGCTATTGTGGACGAGGTGGTATGTCTGCTGGTACCCCCTTTCTTTCAGGCGGTGGGGCAGTTTTATGAAGAGTTCGGGCAGGTAAGCGACGAAGAGGTGATACGCCTGCTCAGGCAACAAGGTAATAGTCAGTAGGTATAGGCTGAGTTTAACGATCGACGAGCAGGTGGCGAATAAAGGCCCTGCCCGGTAGTGTAGCCCGAACCATATACATCACACCGTCACTCAGTTCTGCGGTGTTGAGCAGTTGTATGAAATTCCCCCGATTGTCAGCTTCTGCTTCAAACTCCTTTACAAGTTTTCCTTCCAGGGTATAGATCGAAATACTGAACTTCTCCATAGGCTGCAATGCCAGCATTTGGACCGTGACCGGGCTATCGCTTTTGGTGCGGGTTGGGTATACGCGCATCTCTTCCGTAGTGGCCTGCATCAGGCTCACAGCCAGCACCGGCGAGAAATTATCTGTGCCATCAAAATCTACCTGGCGGAGGCGGTAGTAGTTCACACCATTGCCAGCTTCTGTGTCCTGGAAGGTATAGCTCTGAGGTAAGGAGGTAGTGCCTGAACCTTCTACACGACCAATGACAGCAAACTCTGTAGCAGTTTGGCTGCGCTGTACTTCGAAATAAGCGTTGTCCTGCTCCGAAGCAGTTTCCCAATCCAGCTGTACGCCGCTTTGGGTCGGCTTGCCTTTGAAACTGTGCAGCTCGACCGGAAGCGGAATGATAATCTCGTTCATAATGGCCTCAAACCAAACCTGGGCCATTTTTTCCATGCCACTATCGTTCGGATGAATACCGTCATAGGTGTCTTTCCCTTCTCTTGCATCAAAATCGGTGTTTTGATCTACTAATATAATGGGAGGACCATCAGAGGATTGCCCATTTGCTATTGCTTCGATTTGCTGATTTAATAGCTGGATGTTTTGAGCTTTAGTCGGTCCAACTACCTGGCCGTCTGCTGGAATTAATTTAGCTAGGAAGACAGTAACTCTTGGAGATTTCTCATGAATTGCATTGATTACGGCTTCTATTTCTTCTACAGTACCATCTATATCCTGATCAGAGAACATGTCGTTTGTGCCGAGGTGCATCAAAACAATGTCCGGTTTGTAGGTGTCTGCCCACTGTGCTATGTTGATCAGGATCTGGTCGGTGGTCCAGCCCCAATGTCCTTCATGTCTGTTACTAAATGATTGTCCCTCGTAATCTTCAAAATCAGGGGTACCACCATTATTCTCTGTTTGAGAACCCACAAAATCAAAGTTTACGCCTGAGTCAATCAGCTTTTTCCACAGTGGGTACCTATAGCTAACAAAATCCATGTCCCCCTGCGTAATTGAATTGCCCAAAGGCATGATTTTGACTGGCTGGGCTTGAGGATAGGCATCTAAACCAATGAGCAGGAGAAGGAGAAGGGTATAAGCGTGTTTTCGGTAGTGGTTGAGAAAGGGGAGCATAGAGCTGTAAGCTAAGTGATTGGTACTAAGTAGCTCATAAAACGTGCGCAACCCTATTGAGTTGCGCCTATGAGTGGACTTCAGGTGCTACTCTCCTGACTCTCTGCGATGGCGTTGTGCAGCTAAACTGTACAATGTCTCTTCATTCGCTTTGATGGCATCATACCAACGCTTAGCGATAAATTTCTCGCCGGCAGTGTTAGGGTGCAGCGAATCATAGGTATAGGTGTCAGGATTGTAACCGGTATTGATGTCCACGACTATAATTGGAGATTTCTGAGTTGAAAGCCGTGAAGCCAGTTCAGGTATAAGGGATACAAAATGCTGTGTAGAATCAACGTTGGCGTAAGTGGAAGGTATAGGTGTGATCTTGGCCAGCATGATAGCGACGTTTTCGTTATCTGCACGCAACAAACCGATGATCTGTTCTATCCGCTCCAGAGTGCCCTTTGTCGTCTTGCTATGAATCATGTCATTTGTACCCAGGTGCATGAGTACCACATCAGGCGTGTAGCCTTTAAGCCAATCACTTAACTTTCCTTTGTCACGCTTGTACTGGGTGGGTTTTTCGTAACCATTCAGCATGTCACTGGTCGTCCAGCCCCAGTGACCTTCATGCTTGTTAGAAAATTTAGCGCCTTTATATTCCTGCCCGATTACAGGCGAGGCTGCATCGGCACTCCGTTCCGGGTTGGTTGCATCAAAGTGCCAGTTCGTATCCATAGAGCCTACAAACTCAAAGTCCAGTCCGGCATCCACCAGCATTTTCCAGAGTTCGTACCGGTAACTGGGATGCGTTTCACCTCCCTGCGTAATGGAATTGCCCAAAGGCAGGATTCGAAGCGGGGACTCTTCCAGTTGGGGTTCTATTTCTTCTTCTGTCTGATTATCTGTGCAGGCGGTAGAAAATAGGATAAATGAAAGAAATAATAAATAGCTATAGTTAATCTTAAATTTCGAAAACATATCTAAGGGTACAAATTTCTGATAAGGTAAGCACATTGGCTAAAAACGAGAAGTATAAAATTCGGTTGCATTTGAGTGAGGGGTGGGACCTTATAATTGTCCAATTTTGCAAAAAAGAAGAGCTTGGAGAATGATGCAAATGAAACACCGGGCGAAGGTTTAGCCTTATCGAAAAAGACTCTTATATTTGCTTCTTAAACTAGCGCAGGGGAATTGTTGGCTCGCCAGCCAGGAAATGGCGGCAGGCTATGAGCTCCGAAATTAACTAATTAAACACTGACCTAAATGACGACAAAAACATCCAGAATCATCTATACTATCACAGATGAAGCGCCTGCCCTGGCTACGCGCTCTTTCCTGCCGATTGTGCAGGCTTTCACCAAAGCCGCCGACATCGAAGTAGAAACAAGAGATATTTCCCTGGCGGGCCGTATCATCGCTACTTTCCCGGAAAACCTTTCTGAAGAGCAGAAGCAGTCGGACGACCTGGCCTACCTTGGCGAACTGGCTAAAACTCCTGAAGCCAATATTATTAAACTTCCAAACATCAGCGCCTCTATTCCGCAGCTGACAGCGGCTATCAAAGAATTGCAGTCTCAAGGCTATAACATACCTGACTATCCGGCTGATCCGAAAAACGACACAGAGAAAGACGTAAAAGCACGCTACGCGAAGATCCTCGGTAGCGCCGTGAACCCGGTTTTGCGCGAAGGTAACTCTGATCGCCGCGTGGCCGATGCTGTGAAGCAATACGCCAAGAAGCACCCGCACTCGATGGGCAAGTGGTCATCTGACTCTAAAACGCACGTAGCCCACATGACAGGAGGCGACTTCTACGGCAGCGAGCAGTCAGTAGTAGTTGATAAGGCTACCGATGTACGCATCGAGTTCGTTGGCACAAACGGCGAAACCAAAGTGCTGAAAGACAAAGTAGCCCTGAAAGCCGGCGAAGTGATGGACTCTTCTGTGATGAGCCGCAACGCCCTGCGTTCTTTCCTGGAAAAGGAAATTGCTGAGGCCAAGGAGCAAGGCATTCTGTTGTCACTGCACCTGAAGGCAACCATGATGAAGGTGTCTGACCCGATTATGTTCGGTCATGCGGTAACCGTTTTCTTCAAAGAGACTTTCGAGAAGCACGGCGCTACATTCAAAGAAATCGGCGTGGATGCCAACAACGGTCTTGGCGATGTGTATGCGAAGATCCAGAACCTTTCTGAAGACAAGCGAGCCGAAATCGAAGCCGACTTGAAAGCGGAGATGGCGAAGCGCCCTGAACTGGCGATGGTGAACTCTGACAAAGGCATTACCAACCTGCACGTACCAAGCGACGTGATTATCGATGCCTCTATGCCAGCGGCTATCCGTTCGTCTGGACAGATGTGGGGACCTGATGGCAAACTGCATGACACCAAAGCGATCATTCCAGACCGCTCTTATGCGCAGATCTACCAGGAAGTGATCCAGTTCAACAAAGAGAACGGTGCTTTCGACCCGACCACCATGGGCACGGTGCCAAACATCGGCCTGATGGCGCAGAAAGCCGAAGAGTACGGCTCGCACGACAAAACCTTTGAAATGACTGCCGCTGGTACTGTTCGCATGGTGGATGCCGATGGCAACACTTTAATGGAGCAGAAGGTAGAGGAGGGCGATATCTTCAGAGCCTGCCAGACGAAAGACCTTCCTATTCAGGACTGGGTGAAGCTGGCGGTAACAAGAGCGCGCATTACAAATACACCAGCTATCTTCTGGCTGGACCCACAGCGCGCCCACGATGCCAACCTAATTAAGAAAGTAGAGAAATACCTGCAGGACCACGATACCAACGGTCTTGAGATCAAGATCATGTCGCCGGTAGAGGCCATGCGCTATACCTGCGAGCGTGCCAAAGCGGGCAAAGACACGATCTCAGTTACGGGCAACGTACTGCGTGACTATCTGACCGACCTGTTCCCGATTCTTGAATTAGGCACAAGCGCCAAAATGCTTTCTATCGTTCCGTTGCTCGATGGCGGTGGATTGTTCGAAACTGGTGCCGGTGGTTCTGCACCGAAGCACGTGGAGCAGTTCGTAGAGGAGAACTACCTGCGTTGGGATTCGCTGGGTGAGTTCCTGGCCTTGGCAGTATCGCTGGAAGACCTGGCTTACAAGACTAAGAACGAGAAGGCGGAAGTACTGGCAGAAGCTCTAAATCAGGCGAACGCCAAATTCCTGGAGAACGACAAGTCGCCATCACGCAAAGTAGGCGGTATCGACAACCGTGGTAGCCACTTCTACCTGGCCATGTACTGGGCGCAGGCATTGGCTGAGCAGACCAAAAACCAGGAGCTGAAAGACCGCTTCACGAAACTGGCGCAGGAACTGACCGATAACGAGCAGAAGATTGTAGATGAGCAGATCGCTGCCCAAGGCAAGCCGGTTGACATCGGCGGGTACTACCACCCGAACGAAGAGAAAACCAGCAAAGCCATGCGTCCGAGTGAGACCTTGAATAAGGCTTTAGGTAACTTCTAGTCTAAGGTTTAAAGTTTAAAAGAAAGGCTGCCTGAGCGATCGGGCAGCCTTTCTTTTAAACTATTAACTTTGAAGCTAGACGCTAGCCATAGTTTGGAGCACAACGGCGACCTGAGAAGCAACAATGGAAGAGCAATACCCACCGTTCGAACCTTTCGATAGCACAGACGACCCGGAGTCGCTGTTTGCTGCATACCTTGCTTCCCAGCCACAGATAACCGGAGCTTCTTCTGATTCCAGAACGATCATTGTAATAGGCAGGCACCGCTATTATAACCTGTTCAGTGCCCAGCTTGTCTCTTGCAGCCTTAGCAGCACTGGTGAACTCAAAGCCCCTTTTACGGTCCTTAATCCGTTGGAACAGGTATGGCGAACTGATAAGCCAGACGAGTTGAAGTTCTATAGCGCCATTGCCCGCTTTCAGAGTTTTTACGAAAAGTCAGCTACAGATACAGCCAGTCTGAAGGCGCTGGTGCGTAACCCGCTCCGCTATGCCTTTTACCTGCATGATAGCAATGTCTCCGAGAAAATAACGCCTCGCTCTATTGCGCCTGTTCAGGTCACGCAGCCACAGATGGATTTCAAAGTGCGCATTGGGCTGAACAGCGACGTGTTTAGCGTTACCAGCGATTTGTTTATAAACGGCACTTACTATCCCCTAAGTCGTATCCATGTTCGGTATGAACATTTCCTGGTGGCCGATAATGCCTGGTATCTGTGCACCAACCCACATTTGCCAGCTGTGATAGCCTATTTCAAAAAGCACGATGGCGAGCTTCAACTGCCACACGATGCTTTTTTGAAGTTCCAGCAGCAGGTTCTGGCCAAAATGGAGTCACATGTGCCCGTGGAGCATACCTATCTGAAGCCTGCCACTAAAGTCCAGCTACGCAGCAAAGGTTTTAACCAGCCGCTGGAAAAGCTGCTATACCTGATCGAGTCGGAGAACTATGTGTTGCTGCAGCCTTTCATGCGTTACGGCGAAATCGAGATCCCGCTGCTGTCGAATAAGCTGATCTATGATCAGGATAATATGGGCAGGCCTTTTTTTGTAGCGCGTAACACCGAGATGGAAGCGGCCTTCACCAAATTGCTGATTCAACAGCACCCGCACTTCTGGGAGCAGCTGGATAATATGCTCGATTACTTTTACCTGCACAAAGACAGGTTCCTGGACGAGGCGTGGTTTCTCGATGCCTTCGACAACCTGGCGGCGCATGGGGTTACTATCCTTGGCTTTAATGACCTGCAGGGGAATAAACTCAACCAGCACAAAGCCGCTGTTTCCATCAACGTGGACAGTGGTCTAAACTGGTTCAATGTAACGGTTCAGGTAAAATTCGGTCGCAAAAAAGCATCGCTCAAGCAGCTGAAGAAGTCCGTCGTGAACAAAAGCAGGTATGTGCTGCTCGACGACGGCACGATGGGCATTATACCTGAAGAATGGCTCCAGCGACTGCAGCTCTATTTCGAAACGGGCGCGGTGGTAAGTGAGGAGGAACTGCAGATCCCTAAAACGAACTTTGCGGCGCTCACGGAGTTGTTCGAGGACTACATGCTGGACGAGCAGGTGCACAAAGAGCTGTGGTGGTACCAGGATCAGCTGAACAACGTGGAGAAACTGGCCCCGGCTCCTATACCTGCAGGATTGCAAACCACTTTGAGACCATACCAGTGGCAAGGGCTCAGCTGGCTCAACTTTTTAGATGACCTGCAGTTTGGCGGCTGCCTCGCCGACGATATGGGCCTGGGTAAAACAGTCCAGATTATCGCCTTTATACTGTTATTGCGCGAAAAAAGGGAGCGACAAACACACCTGCTGGTCGTACCGACATCGCTTATATCAAACTGGCAGGCAGAGCTGCAGCGGTTTGGCCCATCTCTACAAGTGCACGTACATCATGGCCCGAACAGAGCAAAAGATACGGCTGCTTTTCAGGAGTATGATGTTGTCATCACGACCTATAACACCCTGCTCTCTGATATTGTCTTTCTAAAGAAGTATCTGTTTGGCTATACCTTCCTGGATGAGTCGCAGAACATTAAAAACCCGAACTCGCAGCGCTACAAAGCGGCCTGCCTGCTGCAGTCCTATAACAGAGTAGTGCTCACAGGTACGCCTTTCGAGAACAACACCTTTGACATTTACGCGCAACTTTCCTTTGTCAATCCGGGTTTGCTAGGCACCAGAACCTACTTCAGGAATACCTATTCCATGCCCATCGATAAGTTTAAGGATAGGCGAAGTGCGCAAGCCTTACAGGAAAAGATTGGCCCCTTTGTGCTGAGAAGAACAAAGGCCGAGGTAGCCAGAGAGCTCCCCGACAAAACAGAGATGATTCTGTATTGCGAAATGGGAGAGGAGCAGCGCAAGGTATACGACACTGCCGAGCAGGAATTCAGAGACTACATCAACGCCAGCGGGGAAGAGGAGCTGACAAAGCACCCAATGCATGTGTTGCGTGGCATCACCAAACTGCGCCAGATCTGCAACTCGCCTCTACTCATCGGCGATGCCAAGCTTTTTACGGATACATCTGCTAAAATTCAGGTGCTCATGCAGCAGATTCAGAATGTAGCGCGGCATCACAAGGTGCTGGTATTCTCTCAGTTTGTAGGGATGCTGGATTTGATCAAGGAGGAGTTAATAAAGGAAAATATCAAGTACTCTTACCTCACCGGCAGCACCCGCAATAGGGGCGAGGTCGTAGATCAGTTCCAGGCAGACGAGGAGATTCGTGTGTTCCTGGTGAGTCTGAAAGCTGGCGGAACGGGACTGAATTTAACAGCAGCCGATTACGTGTTTCTGGTAGACCCATGGTGGAACCCAGCCGTAGAGAATCAGGCGATTGACCGCAGCTACAGAATCGGGCAGGCGAAGAAGGTGATCGCCGTGCGCCTTATTTGTCCCAACACCGTGGAGGAGAAGATCCAGATCCTGCAACAGAACAAATCGAAGCTCGCCACTGATCTGGTAACGGCTGACAATAGCTTCTTCAGGTCGCTTACCAAAGATGATTGGCTGAACTTAAGTAGTAATAGCAGTAGCAAATAAGAACTAAGTCTTTAGCCAATGTCCTTTCTTCAGGGGATGCCCATGGTTTGAGAGAGGCCGCCACCAAGTCTACTGGAGAAGAGTTCAGTTTGCTACGAGTTGGCGGAGTTGGTTTGCTGAGTGCTATTATAAAAGTTGCCAAAGCGCTTACTCCTACTAATAATGAGGTATTTACGGCCTGGCAGGGCATGCAGTATATGCGTGACATGTTCACAGGGCTTCCTAAACTCGAGCCGCTCGATAACGACCGCTACCCTGAGATTAAATGGACCAGTGTAGCAGAAGTGCTGGCTACAAGGAAATAAGCTCAACTGCATGCGGATTAAATTAAACAAAAGCGGCAGCCCAACCAGGCTGCCGCTTTTGTTTACAAGGTATAGCACGAAGGCTTAGTACCCAAATACTTCCTCTAGTGATAGTTGCTTCACTTTGCCGTATTTCTCCAGCTCTTTGAAGTTCAATCTATCTTTTGAGCCGATTACCAGAATTGCCTGTGGCTGGCCGCTCACAAATTTCTTCTGGAAGGCCTGCAGTTGGTCGAAGGTCAGGCTGTTGGCACTTTCATATACGTCTTTGCGGATGTCATAATCCAGGCCGAGGCGCTTGGCTCGCTCATAGTCAAATAGGATGGACGACTTAGTGATGCGCTCTGAAGAGATACTATTACGCAACGAAGCTTTCGCAAGCTCGAAATTCTGATCGGCTAGTGGCATGTTTGTCAGGAGCTCCTGCATACCTGCCATCGCCTCCGGCAGCTTGTCTGACTGTGTGCCGATGTAGGACATGATGTAGTTCGAACGGTCTTTCTTGGCGGCTGTACTGTAGCTGGAATAAGCAGAGTAGGCGAGCGCCTTTGACTCACGCAGCTCCTGGAATACGATCGAGCTCATGCCTGCTCCGAAGTACTGGTTGTACAGACGGATCGTCGGTACCATGGCTTTGTTAAAGGCATCTGCTTTTGTCAGGAACATCAGTTCGGCCTGCACCATGTTATAATCTACCCAGTATACCATCGGCTGCTTGATGTCCAGTTCGGCGTATACCTTCTCGGTAGGAACCGGCTTCAGTTTGGCTGGCACGATGTGGCCGGCATTAAGTGTTGCTACCAGTTTATCTGTTTCACGTGGGCCATAGTACAGCACGCGGTGCTCGTAGGTCGGGATGCTCTTAATAAGATTCACCAGTTCCTGTGGCTTCACAGCCTTCAGTTCCTTCTCCGACAGCACCGATGTGAACGGATTCTTAGGTCCGTACTTCGCATAGTTCACTAACGCCTGGTTCAGGATCACGCCTTTGTTCAGCTTCGCGTCGTTGCGGGCCTTCAGCATTCCCTGTACCATGTCATCCAGTGCTTTCTGGTCAGCTTTCGGGTTTTGCAGCACACTCTCAAACAAAGCCAGCGCCGGCTCAAAGTTCTCGTCAAGGCCAGACAGTGAAACGTATACCTGGTCGCCTGAAGCAGACACGTTGAAAGAAGTGCCCAGCTTGTAGAACTCCTTCTTCAGCTCTTCAGCGGTATACTTGTCGTTGCCCAGGAACTTGAGGTAATTCACAGCCATACCCAACTTCGGGTCGTTGTCGCTGCCCATGTCCAGGATGTAGTACATCTGGAACAGGCCGTTTTCGTTGTTCTTCGTGTACAGTAACGGAATATCGTTTTTCAGTTTCGCCTCTTTGATGTCAGTCTTATAGTCTACAAACACAGGCGAAAGTTCAGAAGGGCCTTTGGCCATGAAATCGCTGTAGTAAGCTGACTGCGCCTCACGGTTTACAGGTACCGGTGTGATGCTTGGTTTTTCTACTTTTAGGCTAGCTGCGTTTTTGTCGGTGCGCTTGTATACCTGCACATAGTTGTTGTTGAGGTATTTGTTGGCAACGGCCATCACATCCTGCTTCGTGATCTTGGCAAATTCCTCCGGACGGTTCACATAGTCTGCCCACGGAATGTCATAGATAAATGCCGTTACAAAGGCATCGGCACGCTCTGAGTTGCGCTCGTAGGCACGCATCAGGCTGATCTTGTTGTCGTTGATGATGGCCGGGATCAGGTCATCGTCAAACTTGCCTGCTTCACCAATTCTACCTGCGCCAACAGCATGTCTTTTACTTCATCCAGACTCTGGCCCTGGCGTGGCGAACCACCCAAACGGAACACAGAGTAGTCTTTCATCTGATTGTCATAGCCATAGGCCTGCAACACCTTCTGCTGCTGGTTCAGGTTCAGGTCGATCAGACCAGCCTGCCCGTTGTAGAGGATGGCACTGATCATGCTCAGCACCTGCGCGTCGCGTGAGCTCATGCCCGGGAAGCGGTAGGCAATCGAGATGTTCTCAGCGCTTGGGCCTGTCACTTCTTTCACGATCGGCTTTGCGATTGGCTGCTCCTGTGCTACGTTAAAAGTAGGAGCGGTGCCAGGCTTCAGTTTGCCGAAGTGCTCATCAATCATGCGGATCGTTTGGTCAAAATCGATGTCACCGCTCAGTGCGATGGCCATGTTGTTCGGCACGTAGTAAGCATCAAAATACTTCTTGATCTCTGTGATCGACGGGTTTTTCAAATGCTCGATGGTACCGATGGTGGTTTGCGTGCCGTACTGGTGGGTTGGGAACATGGCCGCGTTCAGCGTCTCCATTACTTTCCAGCCGTCGTTGTCGAGGGTACGGTTTTTCTCTTCGTACACTGCCTCCAACTCTGTGTGGAACAGGCGGGGCACGAGTTCACCGAAACGGTGTGCTTCGAGGGCTACCCAGCGCTCTAGTTGGTTGCTCGGAACGTCATTGGTATACACTGTCTGCTCCACAGAGGTATAGGCATTCGTTCCTTTGGCTCCGATCGCTCCCAGTATCTTGTCGTACTCGTTTGCCACGGCATAAGTAGCTGCCACGCCAGAGATGGAGTCGATCTGGTGGTAGATTTTCTTGCGCTGTGCCGGATCGGTGGTGTTGCGATGCTGCTCATACAGTGCTTCGATCTTGTCGAGTTCTGCTTTTTCCTTTTCCCAGTCCTGTGTACCAAGCTGGCTGGTGCCCTTGAACACCATGTGCTCCAGGTAGTGGGCCAAACCGGTGGCATCAGCAGGGTCGTTTTTAGAGCCTGCACGCACCGCTATGAAAGTCTGCACACGCGGCGCATCTTCATAATCTGTCAGGTATACCTTCAGGCCATTGTCCAGGGTATAGACGCGGGCGTTTAGCGGGTCATTTGGGACGGTCTCGTATTTATA
Organism: Pontibacter sp. BAB1700; assembly: GCF_000277005.1. NCBI lineage: Bacteria > Pseudomonadati > Bacteroidota > Cytophagia > Cytophagales > Hymenobacteraceae > Pontibacter > Pontibacter sp. BAB1700. The sequence continues at coordinate 23,780 of NZ_AKIS01000028.1, forward strand.
CTCCTTCTGCGCAGAGGAGGCTACCGCACTGTCAGTGGCTGACGATGTTTGGTAAGTTTCGTTTTTGCATTGCGTGAGCGTGAGCGCCGACGCAACCAGAAACAACGATAATCCTTTTTTCATGGGTTTTTAGTTAGGATACAGTATAGGGTACAGCAAAACAAACAGGTTGAGTCACGAAGCTTCCTTGAAGAAAACCTCATGACTCACCTTGTGTTTTAATTAGAACTTTACAAATATAAAATTTTTCCTGAATTAGAAGTCAGTGTCCAGGCCGAAGCGTTGCTTCAAATCGACGAGCACCGGATATTTCTCGGCCAGGTAGTTGAATTTGTCCTGTGAAGTATAAAGTTTGTTTCCTTCCTGTACTTCCATTACCTCAGCCCTCAGCTTGATACTCCGGTTGCCGGTCTGTGATTTCAGTTCACGGAGTATTTCAGGGCGCAGGCTCGTGAACTGATCCATCATCACGTGGTTCTCCAGGTGCAGGATAATCTCGTTGTCCTCGCCGATGTGGTACTGTCGATTCAGGAGGGTATACTCCATCATGTTCTCTGCCTTCTTGCGGCGCAGAATGGCATGCCACACTGTCTTAAGGCGGTCTGCATCTACCGGCATGACAGCACCGTAGCTGGTTTCATCTTCTTCCTCCGCTACAGCCACCTCGGCTACTGCTGCAGGTGGGTTCTGCAGATCTTTCAGACTTGGCAGTTTGCCCAGCTTCTTCTGTGGTGGCACAGGTATAGATGGGCGCTTCACGACTGGTTCGGGAGCTGCCTGTGCCTGAGGCGGTGTCAGGTGAGCGTCTGGTGTGACCTGCTGCGGCTTAGGAGGCTGCTGCAAATCCTGCGACGGCACATGGCCCTGCTGGTGCGGCTGCTGCAAGCCAACGGAAGGCACGCCACCGCCTTGCATGGCAGCCGAAGGCACTGTGCCGGCAGTTGACTGCTGCATCGTTGCAGAAGGTATAGCCGGGGCACCTGCAGGTTTGGTAGCGGCTGGTGCCGGGGCTGCTACCTTAGCTTTTTTTAATTCGGCTCCTTCCTGCGCAAAACTAAAGGCCGCGTTCAGGTGCGCCATTTTCATCAGGCACAGCTCTACGTGCAGGCGTTGGTTTTTGCTGCTCTTGTAATTGGTATCGCAGGTGCTCACCAGGTTCAGTCCCGAAAGCAAAAACGAAACCGATGACTTCTGCGACTGCTCCGCATACTTGGCTTTGATGTTATCAGACACCTCCAGTAGCTGCACTGTCTGTGGGTCTTTGCACACGAGTAAGCTGCGGAAGTGCTCACCTATACCGATCAGGAAGTTGTGGGCATCAAAACCATTTTTCAGGATCTCGTCAAACAGCAGCAGCGAGCCCGACAGGTTCTGCTCCAGCAGGTGGTCTGTCAGGCGGAAGTAGTAGTCGTAATCCAGGATGTGCAGGTTCTCGACCGTAGCCTTGTAGGTCACGTTGCTGCCCGAGAATGTTACCATCTGGTCGAAGATTGACAAAGCGTCGCGCAGTGCTCCGTCTGCTTTCTGCGAGATCAGGTGCAGGGCATCGGGTTCTGCTTGTATACTTTCCTTTTGGGCGATATTACCCAGGTGGCGCACCATGTCCTCAATCCGGATTCTGTTGAAGTCGAAGATCTGGCAGCGCGACAGAATAGTTGGTATAATCTTGTGGCGCTCGGTGGTCGCCAGGATGAAAATAGCATAGGCAGGCGGCTCCTCCAGCGTCTTCAGGAAAGCGTTGAAGGCCTGGTTTGAGAGCATGTGCACCTCATCTATGATGTAGATCTTGTATTTGCCGGTCTGCGGAGCGTAGCGCACCTGCTCCACCAGGTTTCGGATGTCCTCCACAGAGTTGTTGGAGGCAGCATCGAGCTCGTGTATGTTGAACGAGCTGTTGCTGTTGAAGCTGCGGCACGATTCGCACTCGTTGCAGGCCTCTACCTCCGGGGTGATGTTCTGGCAGTTAATGGTCTTTGCCAGGATACGGGCACAGGTTGTCTTGCCCACGCCACGCGGTCCACAGAACAAAAAAGCCTGCGCCAGATGATGGCTGCTGATAGCGTTTTTGAGGGTGTTGGTGATATGGAGCTGTCCCACCACGCTGTCGAACGTGGACGGACGGTATTTACGCGCTGATACTACAAAATTTTCCATTACTACAAAGATAATCAATCTGAAGCTCAGATGGGAGAGCTTTTTATCCAGTAGTTTTCCAAGGGTTTATCCACAAAGTTGATTCTATAACACAGGGTGTTTAAAAGGGGGATGTGTTTTGTATTATATATTAATTCTAATCCAATTCATAT
>NZ_AKIS01000029.1:0-15978 GCF_000277005.1 Pontibacter sp. BAB1700
ATTGGCTCAGGACGGTTACGGTAGCTGTTAACATCGGACGTGTGGAGACCTTTTACGGATTGGTACAGGAACTTGACAAAGTAGAAGGTATAGATCGCTTCCGCATCTCTTCTATCGAGCCTAATCTGCTAAAAGACGAGATTATAGAATTTGTGAGCCAAAGCAATCGCTTTATGCCGCACTTCCATGTGCCGCTACAGTCAGGCTCCAATAAGATACTGAAGCTGATGCGACGCCGCTACCTGCGTGAGCTGTATGCTGACCGTGTTGCCACCATTAAATCGCTTATGCCGCATTGCTGTATTGGGGTGGATGTGATCGTAGGCTTCCCGGGCGAAACAGAAGAGGACTTCCTGGAGACTTACAACTTCATCAATGGACTTGATGTGAGCTACCTGCACGTATTCCCTTACTCCGAGCGTGAAAACACAATGGCTCCTGATATGCCGGGCAAGGTAAGCATCAAGGATCGTAACCGCAGAGCGGACATGCTGCGCATCCTTTCGGAGAAGAAAAAACGTTTCTTCTATGAGCAGAATATAGGCCGGGAGTTTACGGTGCTGTTCGAAGACGATGTAAAAGACGGTGTGATGGAAGGCTGGACTGAGAATTATGTGCGTGTAGCAGCCAAATACGACCCTGTACTGGTGAACGAAACAAAACATGTACGACTGACCGGCATCAACGAACAGGGCTTAATGGAGGCCGAAGAAACTTATATAGAGGTACTGAAACATTAAAAATTCTGAATTTTAAAAATTAGCCTATATTTTCAGTCTGAAACAATCAATAACAGCTTAATTATCTAATTGTGAACCTATCTAGAATCGTTTTGGGAGTTGCTTTGGGCGCCCTAGTAACTGCTTGTAACACAGATCAAAAGCCACAGGCGACCGTTACTTCTACTACATCAGCTAACAGCTCCGACACCCTGGCTACCGCTGCCGTAGCTGATATTGTGTACATCAACTCAGACTCTCTGCTGAGCAATTATGAGTATTTCAAAGACGCTCGTACACGCTTCCAGTCCAAAACGCAGAAAGCTGAGAAAGATCTTCAGGCCAAAGCGGCTGCTTTCGAGAAGGATGTGCAAAACTACCAGCGCACTGGCGGCAATATGACAGTGGAGCAGCGTGCTTCTACAGAACAGAAACTCTCACAGCGTCAGCAGCAGTTGCAGCAGCAAAGCCAGACTACTGGCAACCAGTTGGCTACTGAAGAAGCTGAAGAGATGAAAAAGATCTATGATCGCGTAGAAGCATACCTGCAGAAGCTAAGCCAGGAAAGAGGCTATAAAATGGTATTGACTTACTCCAGAGGCCAAAGTGCTATCTTGTACGGCGACAACTCATTGGACATAACACAAGAGGTATTGGCTGGTCTGAACAGCGAATATGATCAGGAGAAAACAGCGGCCTCTACAAAAGAGCCAGCTGCCAAAAAGAAATAACCAGACACCGAGTATAACAAACAAAGAAGGCGGGCTATTAAGCCCGCCTTCTTTGTTTTAATCTCTTATTGTAGCTGCTGGTAACCCATTATCCTGAATATCTCCCCCTCTACTTCATGCGGTATGCCATATTTATCTAACACCTCCTGAAACAGATCTGTATAGTCTGCCTGCAGCGTTGGCGCTAAGAGCCCGGTACTGGTTTCTTTCATCGCCTTTATTTCCAGCCACTCAATGTTTGCCAGGCCCGTGTGTTCCAGTTGCTCCCACCATATTGGAGCATAATGTTTCGGCGCAACATCCTCATGGAGATATTTGATGCGCACATGCGGTTCAATCTGAGGAAGACTGAGCATGGCCGCAATCAACTCATTCCATTTCGTGTTATTCATGATCGGGACTAAGCGCTTCTCGTCTAAGATACGGCTCAGACCATCATATGGCTTTATCATACACTATTCGTAGCGTAATGATTCGATTGGGTCGAGTCTGGAGGCACGGTGAGCGGGATAATAGCCCGAAAGCACACCAACAAGCACACAGATAGTTAAACCAACAAATACCCAGATCCAGGGAACAATGAAGCCGCCATCACCGATCAGGGATGCAATGCCGTTGCCCATGAGTATACCCAGGAAAATACCGACCAACCCTCCCAGGATACATATCACGATGGCCTCGATCAGGAACTGCTGCTGAATTTGCATAGCAGTGGCACCCAAAGCTTTCCGAACGCCAATTTCACGCGTACGTTCATTGACTGACACCATCATGATGTTCATTAGCCCGACAGAGGCACCCAGCAGGGTAATAAATCCAATGATGAAGCCACCCACTTTAAGATAACCCGTGATTTCGTTCAGGCTCTGAATAAGCGAGTCACTTCTTCTGATTTCGAAGGATTCCTCCTGTCCCAGTTTGTCCTGGCGCACATTGCGCATCACGCCCGTAGCCTCGCCCATGACATAGGTAAGTTCCTCAGGCTTAGATATGGAGGTTTTAATGTTGTAAGTCAGAGTGCCATTGCCTTGCTGCGGGATCTGACGCCCCGTTTCGAGTGGGATAAGAATCATGCGATCACCTCCGCTGCCGCCCATGCTGCTTCCACGCTTCTCCAATTCCCCTACTACTTTAAAGCGGCGCCCCAAAAATGAGATATATTGGTTAATCGGATCTGTCTTTGGGAAAAGCTTATCAGATATCTCTTTACCGATGATGGCAACGTTGGAACCAAGCTCCAACTCATAGTTGGAAAAAGCCCGGCCCCGCTCCAGGTTTAGGTTTTGGCCAGACAGGTAAAATTCATCTCCGGCTATTACGTTTATATTAGGGTTTGTCTTATCTGTTACGCTTTTTACAACTGTAGCACCTGAAATATTGGCTGAAAGGCTCACTTGTGATTTCGCCTCCATCAGCTCCTTATACTTTACTGCCTGGTCGTAGGTGATATCCGGGTATACCTTGTCAGTCCTGCCTTGTCCATTGTTTCCCCTGCCGCTATTGTACTTCTTTCGGATATCAAAAGAGTTGGCGCCAAGGCTCGAAAAAGTCTGGTTAAGGGAGTTCTTCATGCCATCAACGGCTGTGAGTATACCTACCAGTGACATAATGCCAATAGAGATGATCAGGCCGGTAAGGACGGTCCGTAGCAGGTTACTTTTGATGGCTCGAATACTTTCCCGTATATTTTCGAACAGGTCCATAGCTTAGATCTTATATGCGAAACGTTCCCCCCTGCGTTAAGTATAAGGAAGAACCTCTGGTTTCTAATTTACCTCCAATATCTGAAAAAAGAACCAATTTCAATACATTTGTTACCATATGTTAAGCTCATGAAGTCATTCCGCCATCTTGTACTGCTCATCACATACCTGGTTCTCCCCTTTCATGCTTTCAGCTCCACGGTACTTATACCGATGGATGATACCCAGAAAGACCACCTGAAGTCGTATGGAGCGGCTTATTGGGTGCTCTCCAAAAGCGTGTCGGTTGACTGGCTCCTTAATTACCGGGGCGGTAGCTTTGCCTTCCAGCATGCCCCGCAGCTTGAAAACGAGCTGGTCGTGCGCGGGATCAGCTACCAGGTAATCTCTGATGCACAATACAACACCATCCTCACCCAGATAAGCGACCCGGATGCCAACATGGATGTCATGAAGCTGGAGAAGGTACCCAAGATAGCCGTATATACTCCCAAGTCTAAAATGCCCTGGGACGATGCAGTAACGCTGGTATTGACCTACGCCGAGATCCCCTACGATAAGATATATGACGAAGAGATTATGCGCGGTGACCTTCCTAAGTACGACTGGCTACATCTTCACCATGAAGACTTTACGGGCCAGTACGGCAAGTTTTACTCGAGCTACCGCCATTATCCCTGGTACCAGGAACAGCAGCGCGAAGCAGAGGCTTCTGCCAAATCGCTTGGCTTCACAAAGGTATCAGAACTGAAAGGAGCAGTAGTTCGCACCATCCGGGATTTCTGTGCCGGAGGCGGCTTTTTATTTGCCATGTGCTCGGCCACCGACACCTATGACATAGCCCTGGCGGCAGAAGGCGTGGACTTTATTGAGTCGATGTACGACGGCGACGGTGCTGATCCCAATGCGCAAAGTAAACTGGATTTCAGTAAAACCTTTGCATTCAAAGATTTCTCGCTGGTGCGCAACCCGCTTGAGTATGAGTACTCCAATATTGACATGCAGCCACAGGAGCGCGGTCTGACAGAGCCAAACGATTTCTTTCAACTCTTCACCTTTTCAGCCAAGTGGGACCCTATACCTACTATGCTGACGCAAAACCACGCCAAAACCATCAAAGGTTTATGGGTCAGACAACTGCCTTCCGCAAAAGTCTGGTCAAACCAGAAGTAGTGGTGATGGGTGAAAACAAGGAAGTAGGCGAAATACGCTATATGCACGGCACCTTCGCCCGTGGCACCTGGACCTTCTATGGCGGCCATGACCCGGAAGACTACCAGCACCTGGTAGGCGAAGACCCTACCGACCTGGCCCTGCATCCTAACTCACCCGGTTATAGGCTTATCCTGAACAATATCCTCTTCCCGGCAGCTAAAAAGAAAAAGCAGAAGACGTGATCTAGAACAACATAAGACCCTACAGCTACAGGTCTACGACAACCTGTAACTGTAGGGTCTCCAATTATAATAGCATCTGATCTATAGTGTCAGTCTATGGATTTATGATAACTTTTCTGGTCCACACCTGATTGTCTGATACAATTCGGAGCACATAGTAACCATGAGGAAGCTTATTTAGTTGAATCGGTATCTTAGACACGTGGCGGTAATTGCTTTCCATTAACCTGGCCCCTGTGCCTACTTCCTGCAGCGTGACCTGTGCTGTAGTTAGTACTTCAGGCAGCTCTACCTGCAAAACGCCTCTGTTCCTGGCCGGGTTAGGATATACCAGGATGTCGTCTGATGAAAATGCCGCTGTAGCTTTAGAAGAAGACTTGTTTGAAGCAATTGCTCCACGGCATGGACCTCTGTATTTCCAGTCACCCTTTGCATGACTATTTTGCGATGGGTTGCTTCCAGTTGAGGTGCGCTGGGCTTCGTAAGTGTTGCCATTTAATGAAGCAAGTGCTCCAGCCACATACATAAAATCAGGCCGCCAATCCGGAAGCTCACAGCTATTCCTGTTACCTCCCCCGTAACCATTTACAACCGTGATACTGATAGGATCCGAAGCATATGTTTCCCCCTGCTGATTAACTGCTACAGCGTATACTTCATACGTTCCCTTTCCTATACCTTTCCAATGGAAAGTATAGGGAGCTTTGCTGGAAGTGCCCAATACTTTATTTCCCTGGTAGTAAACAACCCTTTGAATAGAGGTGTTGTCTGGAATATCGAGCGCTACAACAAGATCCACAGAAGCGTCAGCTTTAAAATAAGTACCACTTGCCGGAGAAACTAAATCTACTGCTACAGCAGGAGTAACAACGGGTATGTACCCACTAATGGTATACTCCCCAAGTGATCCATATTTAGAATATGCGCCGTAGACGGAGGTCCCCCCCTCAATCGACAGAAAATACCTGCCAGATTGAAGTTCCTCTTCAATACTGACAGCAGGTTGCCCTACATCCTGCACTCGAATTACCTGACCGCTTTCGCTGCGCAGCACAAGCAGAGGGTTCAGGTTGGAATGTTCTGCAGTTGGCTGTACCTGCAGCGTAACCAAACCACCTGAGGTTTCAAATGAAAATACATCTATATCATCTGAATTGCTGATGTTCCCTTTGTTTGAAGCCGGTGCAACTGCCCCTGTTCCATCTGTCACCACAGCAGAAGCCGCTTCATGATGGTCACCATGATCGTCAGTGCGATAACCGAAGCCATTGCGAGTGGCAATTATATGCAGGTCATCCTCTGTGTTATTGGCAAATGGGTAATCCCCCTTACTCCACTGAGCGAATGGAATAAAGGCTGCTCCCATAATAGGTGCCCAACTCCCGTTTCCATAATAGTATTCTTCTGCAGGCGAAGTTCTGCCATCGTGCAACAGGTGCAACATATGCCCAATCTCATGGGAAGCCGTGTTGCCACCATTTACGACACCTGTGTTCCAGACGAAACTGGGTGTCTCTCCCCATATATCACCGCCAAAATTAAAAGATCCAATGTAAGCACGCCCACCATCACCAGGTGAAAAATAATTAGTCGGCGTGAAAATGACTCTGCCCCGTCTGTTGACTGGCGCCCGATTAAAGACTTCCTCACTAGTCGTGATATTGACATCAAATGCGCTGAAATCTGCACTGATGAGGGCCCACATGGCCTCTATCTCTGACTCGCTGTAGTTCATAGGCAGTGCGTCTATAGGGTTACCGCCGTTGAATACTTGGTTCCAAAGTGTGCCGTCGACATAATGCCCATCATAGTCAAGCAGCACAACGGCTGTGGCCCCAGGCAGACTTTCGAGGTTTGGAACCTGTATTGCAGCAGCGCCTAAGGAGTTCTCATGACGGCCAGACTCAACACTCTGATGCCGCATGAAGTCAACACAAAGCACCTTATCAATGTCCTCTTCCTGCAGGTATACATCACCGTTCAGCACTGTCGTAAAGCGATAATAGCGTTTCTGATCAGGCATTATTACATCGCCTGTTACCCGATTGCCCAACACTTTCAGGAAGAAGTTACTATTAGGAACATTGGAAACTTTCCCGTAAAAAATCTCGCCGTCCTTTTCAGTTTTACTCTTGCTGATTGACAACGAAATGGATTTGTTACCAGGGAGCTGATGGCGCACCTCATGAGAAGCGGATCGCTGAGATTGTTTTAAGTTGGCTTTACTCTTGTAGAGTTGAGAAACTTCAGCAGCCTTTCCAATCCGGCTTTTACCTTGTGCTAAAACTTGTCCACCGCTTATACATACTATAAGCAGAGCAAAAAAAATACAGTAAGCTTGTTTCATAATTATTCGATTTGAGAAGTGATACTTACATAGAGTATACTCCTACCAAAGGAATAAGTATTAACTAAACTATAATAAATTAAACAAAATAAGGCAAATAGATCTAATCAGGTGGCCAAACAATGAAAAATTCTGATTAATATTAATTTAATGCATCCTATCTGGTCGGGGTTCCAGATTTCGGATGATATTTGCTTCTATTTCGAGTAGTTCATTCAGGCGGGCATCCACTACGTCTGCTGGCATATACTCCTTGGCAAGCTTCACAAAACTTACGTAGTGCCCCGCTTCTGAGACCATGAGCTCGTAGTAAAACTTCTGGAGCTCTTCGTCCTGTATATTTTTCCAGAGAAGTTTGAAACGTTCGCAGCTGCGAGCCTCAATCAGAGCATTCACCAGCAAGTGATCCATCAGTTGGCGCTCCCGCTGGCCGCCTTTCCTGATGTGTTTGGTCAATTCCACCACATACTCGTCAGGCCGGTTACGACCCAGCCCCCAACCACGCTTCTTCAGTTCTGCCAGCACGCGCTCAAAGTGGCTCCACTCCTCTGCCACCAGGTCCGTCATCTCTTCCACAAGGCGAGTCTTGTCAGGGTACTTCACAATGAGGGATATACCAGAGGTAGCTGCTTTCTGCTCGCAGTAAGCGTGGTCTACTAATATTTCTTCAATGTTTTTCTCAGCAATGTTCACCCAACGCGGGTCAGAAGGAAGCTGAAGGCGCAGTATCGTTTTGGTAAATTGGTAAGACATACGGGTAAGGTAGATTAATCGAAAAACATCCACTTAATGCCGAAAACAAAGCTGGTCCGCATGCCCGGGTAGTAAGGCGTACTGAAATAACCCGGCGCTGTCAGATCGGAAGCGATGTTTGCCATTTTAAGGAACACGTTCAGGTTCTTGATATCAGCTGTAATAAACACATCCGCTACGGGGTAAGGCTGTATGTTGAAGCTGTTCTGCAAATGGAACTGCTGTGTCACAGGCATGTATGCGTCTGCCCTGTAGGCGGTAGGAGAATACACCTGCACCCCAAACTGACCTATCAGTGCATTTCTGAACAGCGCACCTTCAAAGTAGAGCTTAGAGTCAAACAACCACTCCGGTATGCGAATGACAGGTGCTTCGCTCGTATTCGTATAAGCGACAAAGTTTTCAAAATGAATCTTGCCGAAACGGATGTGATGCTGGAGTTCAACTCCAAACACTTGTTGATTATCTGCATACTGCCTAGGTACAGCAACCGTATCGAAGTAAATGTGGCGCTTGATGTGGTTAAAGTGACCGGTTAGACGAACAAACTGACGCTCACCTAGTTTGCTGGCAAATGTAGCCTCCAGGCGATCAGTCACAGAATTGTTGAAGTTGTTGGTCCACTCAAAGTGGTTACTGATTATACGCTGCTCTATAAGTGAGGGTGAGCGTAGCACTCGGCTGACACGCCCCTGCAATGGACCCAGTTTAGCAGTAGCACCTACCTTGTAGTCGTTTGTCATCTGAAACTCACCGTCAAAAGACAGCAGTGCCTGGCCGTACATCAGGCGCAATTCGCCCCCTACAAACAACTGGTTCAGACTTTCATTACTTTCATTGTAACGCTCCGAACTGTCCTGCTGTGCTATGCTAAGCACTCTGTAGTCGAGTTTGGAGTTACGGAACTTGGCGTAAGCTTGTAGAAAGAGAGTTTGTTATTTCCGGTTACACCTGCCACATTTTCCATTTCACGGTAAGCGGTACGGTCATCGGTTCGGGTGAGCGGTGTGAGAACTCTTGGGTAAAACACTGGCTCACCGTTGTTCTGACGCTGAATAGCATCATCCTGGAAAATATCGCGCTGACGCCCCCAGTCGAAGCTGTGGAATAGCTTCAGGTTCTCCCCGGCCAGCTTGTAAATGTGCATCAGGTGATAGTTACTGCGGAACTCCCGTGTAGAGGCTTGGTTCAGGTAGGTGAGCGCCTGCTGAAACAGAAACCGGTTAGCCTCTCCGGGTATAATTCCGCCAAATTCAATCTGCTCGTGATTGAGGTGGGTGAAATTAGCAAACAGGTCATATTTTTCATTCTCGGACCGATAATGCGTAAAAGCCTTCACTGCCTGGCTACTCAGGTAGCCATCGCGACGCAGGTTGGATACACCTATCTGTCGGTTGCCGGAAATGATCTGATAAGCTACGCCTGCATTCCAGCCGGGCGTAATGTTGCGGGTATGCGTCGCTTCAAATACCTGTTCTCCCCGCTGTCCCTGCACATAGAAAATGTGAGAGTACGGTGAACGAGTATTATAGTAATTGACGCGATGCGGATCGTAAGCATAGCGGTCAAACACGTTTTTGCCGAGTCGTGCGCCAATCTTATTTGGGGCTCTGAAAAGAATAGCCTTGGATGCCGTGCCCACATTACCCAGGTGCTGATAATGCGCTGTATCATGGTACCAGAAGCGCTCATTGTGCATGTTGTTGATGCTGGTATCAATACGCTGCAACAGATACCGTCCTTCCAGCACATCGTTTTCAAACAACTGAAGTGTTGTTCTAGGGCTGTAGAGCACTTTTGTTGTGTCGTCAACGATCTGGGACTGTGCCTGCTGGGCACCAGCCAGACCCACCAGGAGCCATATTACTGCTAAGAGCTTACTTTTCACAAGCCAAAATTAGTGATTTTCGTGCAACCCATATACGTACTGCTATGAAGTATAAGGTGTTTTAGTTTAATTTTTATCCCCAGCGATAGGTATAGATGCTCTGAAAGCGCTTATATGCTGCCTTATCAAAGCGTTAAAAGTCTCTCCAGCCTGCTGCAGAAAGTACACTTCAATCGGTATATAGAATATCGGCAGCACCCGCGTCGCAGCTGCAATTATACCATCTGACAGCTTCACAGCATCTTTACGTGTTGTGATGATTATCAAATCTTTACCACCACTTCCTTCCAGTATACCTTTCAGCTTCTCCATATCCGCTAAGGTATAGCTATAGTGGTCGGGATATTCTAAGTGCAGCACAACTTCAAATTTCCTGTCAGCTAAATAATGCAGCAATGGACTGGCATTAGCTATACCTGTCAGCAGCACAACACGTTTTGACAACTGTGTAGCATTGCCTATACCTACCGGGTTGCCATAACGAAATGTACTGAAGAAAACAGGTGTGTCAGGTCGGCTATACCTGCGGATGCGTTTGTCTATACGCATCATCTCATCTGATGCTAGCGTTGAAGGGCATTTTGTTACGATGATAGCATCGGCACGCCGGGCACCCTGCCGGGGTTCACGCAGCAGTCCGGTTGGCAGCACATGGTCCTTGTAAAACGGACGACCATAGTCGGTTAGCATCAGGTTAAGTGACGGACTGACGGGGCGGTGCTGCATAGCATCATCCAGAATCACGACCTCTGGAGCGGTTTTTAATTTAAGCAGCTGTGCTATACCTGCGGGTCTGCTCTCACAGACAGCAACGGTCACGTCCGGAAAGTCGCGGTAGTATTGAAAGGGTTCGTCCCCCAGGGTATGGGCAGTTGCTTTATCATCAGCCAGTACAAAACCTTTGCTTTTGCGTCGGTAGCCCCTGCTCAGTACTGCTGTTCTTTTGTCGGTCAAAAGCCGCAGCAGGTATTCCACGTGAGGGGTTTTGCCGGTACCTCCTACCGTTAAATTACCGACAGATATAACTGGCAGATCAAAACGCTCAGAGGCTAGCCAGCCCTTGTCATAGAGCAGATTCCGCAGCAGCAGAATGCCGCCGTAGAGGATCGAAAATGGCCATAACAGGTAGCGTAAAACAGTCATATGGGGCAGTTATACCTTACAAAGGTATAGAAATATGAGCAAAGCCTGTTGCCCGGACTTGATTTGTATACCCTGAATACACTATATTTAATACTTGCAATATCCGACCTCATTTTTCTTCACATGAAAACAAGCCGTACCCTTACCCTTTTTGCACTCGTTCTGCTGCTTGGCACCTCAGCCTGTACTCCCTGTGCCACCATGCGCTCCGATCCGCCTGCCCTGTTTCGTTTTACCTCGTGGACGCCTCGGGCAGCAGTCCATTCAATAATCCGGCTGCCGGCATCCATCCAGATTCTATTCAACTGATACTTGATGGGGAGCCATTTAACTACCTGTTTACCGGCACTGATGAAACAGTGAATAACCTGATTTTTGAGACCTACCCGGTCATGTACACCAAGTCGAGGGTACGCATGCTACTACGTTTCAACAACCTGAACACCGACACCCTGGACATCGCCTATACCGTGAACCGGGGCAAGTGCTATACCGACTATACTTACTCCGCTTTTTACTTCAATGGCAAAGAGCTCAAGCGCCAGCCCGACACAGGTTATCTGCAACTCCAGGTACTTTAAATTTTCAGGGCTGTACCGAACTTCGTAATTTGGTGTTTTAAAAGCAGACCAGACTATGAAAGATAAGAACACCATTGGCGATATTATAAAGGTGCTGGAACAGTACGCCCCTATTCCTTACCAGGAAGGCTACGACAACTCCGGCTTGCAGACTGGCAGCGCCAGCGACGAAATAAAAGGCGTGCTGCTGACCCTGGACTGTACTGAAGCGGTTATAGAAGAGGCTGTTGCCAAAGGGTGCAACCTGATCGTGGCACACCACCCGGTCATCTTTAAAGGCCTTAAGAGTCTGACGGGGCGCAGCTATGTGGAGCGCACCATTATCAGGGCCATTCAAAACAACATCGCCATCTACGCCTGCCACACCAACCTGGACAGCGTACACAATGGCGTGAATGCCAAGATCGCAGAAAAGCTGAAGCTGCATAACATCCGCCTGCTCAGTTACAAGCCCCATACCCTGATGCAACTGGCTTTTTTTGTTCCTGTCGAGAATACCGACGAGGTGCTGGCCGCTATACATAAAGCCGGCGCCGGCAGATTGGCGAGTACAGCGATTGCAGTTTTCAGGTTCAGGGCACCGGTCGCTTTCTTCCTTCTGAACAAGCAGATCCTACCATTGGCGAGAAAGGCAAGCCGGAACAGGTACAGGAAAACCGGGTGGAGGTGATTTTCCCGGCCTTCAAGCAGCAGCGTATTATGCAGGCATTGCTGGAGGCGCACCCTTACGAGGAAGTGGCGCATTTTCTGACCCTGCTTGAGAACAGCAATCAGGAAGTAGGTATCGGGATGATCGGGGAGTTGGAAACGCCTATGGCGGAGCAGGACTTTCTGGTCTACCTGAAAAGACATATGCAGCTGCCGGGTGTTCGCTATACCCCGGTGGGTGATAAAAAAATCAAGCGGGTAGCGGTTTGTGGTGGCTCCGGCAGTTTCCTGATAAAAGACGCCCTGCGCCAGGGTGCCGACGCCTATGTGACAGCCGACGTGAAATACCACGAATTCTTCGACGCAGAGAACCGCCTGCTCATTGCTGACATCGGACACTATGAAAGTGAGGTATTTACAAAGGAGATTTTTTATGATACAATTTCCAAAAACTTTACTAATTTTGCAGTCTATTTATCGGAAGTAAACACAAACCCTATCAGATACACCTATTAACTACATGGAAAGTACGGTAGCCAGCAAATTAGAAGCACTGCTAAAGCTTCAGAGTATCGATTCGCAGCTTGATGAAATTAGACGCGTAAGAGGCGACCTCCCTGAAGAGGTTCAGGACCTGGAAGATGAAATTGAGGGCTATGAGGTAAGGTTCGTAAGTTTGACGATGAAGTGGCCGCACTCAACGACAGCATTGCCCAACGCAAGCAGTCTATCAAGGACGCTGAAGGTCTGATCCGCAAGTACGAAGACCAGCAGACAAACGTACGCAACAACCGCGAGTACGACGCCATCACGAAAGAGATCGAGCTGCAGAAACTGGAAATCCAGATCGCAGAGAAGAAAATCAAAGAAGCACACTACCAGATCGAGCAGAAGATCAACGAGATTGAAGGCACGAAAAACCGTCTGGAAGAGCGTCGCAAAGACCTTGACAACAAGAAGCACGAGCTTGACCAGATCGTAGCCGAGAGCGAAGAAGAGGAAAAGAACCTGGAGAAAGACCGTGACAATGCTGCACAGCAGATCGAAGACCGTCTGCTTAGCGCCTATACCCGTATCCGTAAGAACGTGCGCAACGGCCTTGCAGTAGTACTGGTGAAGCGTGATGCCTGCGGTGGCTGCTTCAACACAGTTCCGCCTCAGCGCCAGGCTGATATTGCGGCTCAGAAAAAAGTAATCGTTTGCGAGCACTGCGGCCGTATCATGGCTGGTGTTGAGCAGCGCATCTACTAAATGACAGCATGCTGAGCGTTATGCGCTTGCATACATATAGAAAAAGGATGGCGTTTGCCCATCCTTTTTTTTTGTTGTTATCCCTGCTCCTTTCTCTCCCTGCCAGGCGACCTCTGTCTACGGTCCTACCGTGCGACAGGCCTACGAGGCATCCATCAGCCTACGCATACCAGAAGGGCGCCGTCTGATCCAGCAGGAACTCCTGCATCATCCTGACAATGCCGCCGCGATCCTGATCGCCAACCAGCAGGACTTTCTAACATGGGCCATTCAGCAAAACCCGGAGGTCTACGCTGGTTTACTGACCCGCCAGGAAAAGCGACTGCAACAACTTGGCAGCCTACAGGAGAGTTCTGCTTGGGTTGGTTATGCCCTGGCCGAAGTGCGCCTGCAGATCGCCCTAAGCAAACTGCTGCAAGGCAATAAGCTGGGCGCCGCCTGGGATTTACGACAGGCTTACCTGCAATACAGCGCCAACAACCGGCAGTACCCGGATTTTCTGCCAAACCGCAAAACACTCGGTGCCCTGCAGGTCCTGATTGGTTCGGTGCCTGACTCCTACCGTGTATTGCTCAACATCGTCGGGATGCATGGCAGTATCGAAACAGGTATGGCAAACCTGAAGGCAGCCGCCACCAGAGACAATCCTTTCCGGGAAGAAGCGCAGCTCTTGCAGATCCTGTTGCTACACCTGGTTGATCCGGAGGCAGATGAAGTGGCTGGCAGCTCCATGCTTCAGCTAAGCCGTCAGCACCCGAACAACCTTCTTTATGCTTTCACAGCAATGCATGTGCTTAAAAAGACCAAAAAGAGTGAAACTGCCTTGCAGGTATACCAGCGCAGACCACATCAGGCCGGCTATCTTTCCTTTCCCTACCTGCATCACATGGCAGCAGATCTATACCTGTACAAAGGCGATTTCAACAACTCCATAAAGTTAAATCAACTGTTTTTGACGCAACACAAAGGAGAGCACTACCTAAAGGCAGCCAACTACAAGCTATACCTGGCTCACTGGCTGGGCGGTCATGCACAGCAGGCAGAAAAGCATTTGACACAGATAGGGCTTGCAGGGCGAACCGAGATGGAGGAAGATGCTTATGCCGCCCGCTTTGCCAAAGAGCAGGTAAAGCCTAACCGCTACCTGATGCTGGCCCGACTGCAATCCGACGGAGGCTATTACCAGGAAGCCCTTGGCATGCTCAACCAAATGCCGATGAAGCAGGATACAGCCCCTACTGAACGTGCTGAGTATTATTACCGCAAAGCCCGTATCTACCACGGCATGGAAAAGTTGCAGCAGGCCAAACAGCACTATGAACAGGCCATAGAGGCAAGCCGGCAGACAACACTTTATTTTGCTCCCTATTCAGCTTTACAACTGGGCTACATTTACCAGGACGAGCAAAAACCTGAGCTGGCCAGGCAATGGTTCAGCCGGGCCCTTGCTTACAAAGGACACGATTACAAAAATAGCATTGACGGTAAAGCCAAGCTGGCTCTCCAAACGCTTAACAAGCTGTAATACCATGGCTTACACCCAAACCATTTCACTGACAGATATACCTTGCTCGCTAGTCCTCCTTCGCCAGAAAGCTATTGCCTGGGCGCAGCAGTTTAGCTTAGTAGCCAGCTATACCTCCAATGACATCCCCTATCCATACCATGGCTTTGATGATCTGATCGCGGTTTCGGACGGAGAGCCGATCAAGTGGGAGCAGGAGAACGTCTTCGAGGAACTTCAGGATAAACACAAGGCAAAGCAAGCGCTATGGTGCGGCTACCTGGGCTATGACCTCAAGAACCAAATAGAGAATCTAAGCAGCCACAATGCAGATGCGGTAGGCTTTCCGGACATATTCCTTTTTGAACCAGAGCTATACCTTCACTTTAATAAAAGCAGCCTAATCATCAACAGCAAAGCTAATAATATTCAAGATTCTTTACAGCAGATACTAGCGACTCCTATACTTGAGGACTTCTCTGTATCCCCGCTTCAGCTCCAGCAGCGAGTGCAGAAGGAAGACTACATACGGAATGTAGAGCGGGTGCGGGACTATATCCGGGATGGCGAGGTTTACGAACTGAACTACTGCATGGAGTTTTATGCAGAGGAAGTGAAGCTGTCGCCCCTGCCGCTATACCTGCAACTCAACGCCCTTTCTCCTACACCATTTTCGGGCTTTCTGAAAAACGATGATTTATACCTGCTTTGCGCCTCACCGGAACGTTTTCTCAAGAAAGAAGGTCGCAAACTGATCTCACAGCCCATTAAGGGGACGATCCGTCGCGGTACTACACCCGAAGAGGACCAGCAGCTACAGCAGCAACTGCGGCATGACGAAAAAGAACTGGCCGAAAACATGATGATCGTGGATCTGGTGCGCAATGATTTGCGCCGCTCCTGCGCCACGGGCACCATTCAGGTCGAAGAAATGTTCGGCATTTACGGCTTCCGGCAGGTTTCGCAAATGATCTCGACTATTAGTGGAGAGTTGCATCCCGAATGCATGGTCGCAGATGCACTGAAAGGGCTTTCCCGATGGGAAGCATGACCGGTGCACCCAAGATCAGGGCCATGGAGCTCATTGAAGAGCTTGAAGTAACCAAACGCGGACTCTACTCAGGCGCCTTCGGCTACCTGAAGCCTGATCAGGACTTCGACTTCAATGTGGTGATCAGAAGTCTGCAATACAATGCTACAACAGGCTATTTGTCGTTCATGGTGGGCAGCGCCATTACCTATGACTCTATACCTGAGCAGGAGTATGAAGAGTGTCTGCTCAAAGCACAAGGTATACGGAAAGCCTTAGGGCT
>NZ_AKIS01000030.1:0-6398 GCF_000277005.1 Pontibacter sp. BAB1700
TGTGGACGGTACTTGTTGAAGAACGGCGTGTGACGTCCACCTTCTTCTTTAGAAAGAACGTAAACCTCAGCCTTGAACTTCGTGTGAGGCTTCACAGAACCTGGCTTACAGATAACCATACCACGACGGATATCAGATTTTTCAATACCACGAAGCAATAGACCTACGTTGTCACCAGCTTCACCACGGTCAAGGATCTTACGGAACATCTCAACACCAGTTACTACTGACTTAAGGTTCTCAGCACCCATACCCAGGATTTCAACTGCCTCACCAGAGTTGATCACACCACGCTCGATACGGCCTGTAGCTACAGTACCACGACCAGTGATTGAGAACACGTCCTCAACTGGCATCAGGAATGGAAGGTCAGTCAAACGAGCTGGAATCGGAATATAGCTATCAACTGCAGCCATCAATTCTTCGATTGTCTTCACCCACTTCTCGTCGCCGTTCAAGCCACCAAGAGCAGAACCCTGGATAACTGGAATGTTGTCGCCGTCGAAATCATAGAAAGAAAGAAGCTCACGGATTTCCATCTCAACAAGCTCAAGAAGCTCTGGATCGTCCACCATGTCAACTTTGTTCATGAATACTACCAGCTGAGGTACACCTACCTGACGAGCAAGAAGGATGTGCTCACGAGTCTGTGGCATTGGACCATCAGTTGCAGCAACCACAAGGATAGCACCGTCCATCTGAGCAGCACCAGTAACCATGTTCTTCACGTAGTCAGCGTGACCTGGGCAGTCAACGTGAGCATAGTGACGGTTCTCAGTTGCGTATTCTACGTGAGAAGTATTGATTGTAATACCTCTTTCTTTTTCTTCCGGAGCGTTATCAATAGAAGAGAAGTCGCGAAGTGCAGCAAGACCTTTCTTAGCCAAAACTGTAGTAATGGCAGCAGTCAAAGTTGTTTTGCCGTGGTCAACGTGACCGATAGTACCGATGTTTACGTGCGGTTTGGAACGGTCAAATGTTTCTTTAGCCATTGTATGATAATTAAATTAAGGTTAAAACGTTTAAGTATGTTGCGTTAATTATACACGTAACGGACTTTGAGCCAACGATGGGAATTGAACCCACGACCCCTTCCTTACCAAGGAAGTACTCTACCCCTGAGCTACGTCGCTTTTGCCATCACTTATCTTAAAAATGAGTTTATACTAAAAAGGAAATCCATCTTCATGAAATTCCTTACAAAGCAACCCATAATTGATAAGCAGCACGCCGTTTGCTTATTGAGCGGGAGACGAGGGTCGAACTCGCGGCCTATAGCTTGGAAGGCTATCGCTCTACCAACTGAGCTACTCCCGCTTTTAATGAAGCAAACCATTAAATAGCGTGGTCTTAATTGTGGGGAGAGCAGGATTCGAACCTGCGAAGTATCACTACAACGGAGTTACAGTCCGTCCCATTTGGCCGCTCTGGAATCTCCCCTAATATTCAACCTGGCTGACTTATTCAGCCTTTCCTTAGCACTTCAAAACTGTTTTTCAGTCCGCTGTTCGTTCTAAGGAGATGCAAAATTAAGCGCTTTTTCTTTCCAGTCAAATATTCTCAAAAAAATTATTCACTTTTTTTTCTGGGTGCTCTACAACGCAACCTGATTGTACAGTTCCAGAAGCCTTTTATCTTGCTCATTCGCTCTTATTTCTTTAAGCAACTCTACTATCTCGGGACGCTCTGAATGCACCATAAGTGTTTGAAAGGCAGCCATGCGTACGTAATACAGTCGATGCTCCTGTGCTAATTCTGCCAGCATACCAATCGCCTCGGGGGTATAGGCTTCCGGGTTTACCGCCATAAATGCGCCGTAGCTCTGCAACAGATAATAAAGGCCTGCTCCTTTGGCATTTTTCATCTGCTTCATAAACCAATCATACTTTTTCGCTCCTCCTTTCACTGCATAGTATGAAGCCAGCGCCAGCACGATTTCCTCATTTGTCTCCTTTTCAAAACTAGCCAGGCGTTGGTTGATGTCAGGTGCCTCTGTCATAGCATAGCCCAGTATACCTGCGGCTGCCACTTTGTAGGAGTCATCTTCCATTGCTTTCTTATATAGCTCACTATACTCATCATCGCCCCATTCAGAAAGCAGCATGATCGCACCTGCTCTTACTTCACCCTTTGCATCGCTTTCAGCTATTCGCTTCACAATTGGCTCCAGCGTTTCTGTCTGCTTAGCTGGCAATCGTCCCGCTACATCTAAAGCCAGGTTTCGCACAGCCCAGAATTCGTCTTTCAAAACGCCCTGTAACAGGCTTACCATTTCCTGCTGGCTTAACTCCTTCTCCAACTCTTCCAATGCCGCAAGTTTTGCAGCCAACCCGCCTGCATTGTTAAACTGAAACTCCAATTCTTCGGCTGTCTTCGCATGCTCTACAGTACCAAGTAGCTGCTGCTCGCTGTCAAACAGCACAAGTTGCGGCTCTGCATCCACAGGCAGGTTAAACACCTGGTTTGCTTTTGTGATCTCGATACTATGTTCTGCTTTCTTGCCATTTTCCCAAACTGCTACTTTCAGCGGCAACCTATACACTGGCTGGTATATTGTATCCTGTTGCTGCCATACCTGAAGCGCAAGCGCACCGTTCTGATAAGTATGGCTAACTTTAAGCTCCGGATGACCGGCTCGCAGGAACCACTGATCAAAGAACCACATTAAGTCTTCGCCAGTAGTATCTTCAAAGGCCATGCGCAATTCAGCCACTTCTACATCTGAGAATTTGTTCTGTGTGAGGTAGCGGTTAAGTGAAGAGAAGAAGGCTTCGTCCCCAACATATTTGCGTAGCATGTGCAGCACACGGCCGCCCTTGGCATAGGAGTGACTGTCGAACATGTCTTCCCGATCCGCATAGCGATAGCGAATCAGCGGTTCGCGCTTACTTTCGGATTCATCAAGGTACTGCCCCAATTCGTCCAGGTGATGGAAGGCGGCTTCATCAGCACCGTACTTGTGCTCTGTCCACAGGTATTCAGAATAGTTGGCAAACGCCTCGTTAAGCGGCAGGTTAGCCCAGGATTCTGTGGTCACGTAGTTACCGAACCACTGGTGGAACAGTTCGTGCGCAATGATGCCATCCCAGTTTTTATCAAGAAGCTCCCGCTCATTCAGTTGCAGGTCTTCCATGAAAGTAGAGGCCGATGTGTTTTCCATAGCTCCTGACACAAAGTCGCGCACGACCACCTGCGAGTATTTCGACCAGGGGTAATCCACGCCTAGTTTTTTTGAGAAGAACTCAAGCATTTCGGGCGTATTACCAAATATCTTCTTCGCAGTTTTCTCATAAGCCGGCTCCACATAGTAGTTCACCTCCAGGTCACGCCACTTGTCTTTTACTACGGCGTACTCTCCAATAGCCATCATGGTCAGGTATGGCGCATGCGGCTGCTCCATTTTCCAGTAGTCAGTCTTTGTACCGTTGGGGTTTTTGCGTGAGTATACAAAAGTACCGTTCGATAACGTGGTAAATTTCTGATCGATGGTGATGTAAAGTTCCTGCGTCATGCGCTCGTTTGGCGAGTCGATCGTCGGGAACCAGGCAGAGCTTGCTTCAGTTTCGCCCTGCGTCCAGATCTGTCGAGGCTTATTCGGATCCTCTCCTTTTGGATTGATGAAGTACAGTCCTTTGTCTTCCGTAATGGCATCACTGCCTCCTACTGCCAGTTCGTTTGGCTTTGCCGTATAGTCTATCTCAATGATATACTTATCGTTCCGGGTATATTGCTTCCCCAGATCAATGGTCAGTTTCATGCCGTCATAGGTATACTGCAGCTCTTTTGCATCAAAGCCATTCATCAGGTTTACACTGTGGATGTCAAACCCTTTGGCATCAAGTACCAGCTGGCTCTGCGGGTAGAAATAAGGCTTTAGTGTTAGCTCAGCTATGCCATGCAAGTACTGTTTTTCCCAATCAAAGCTGACACGTAGTTTGGTATGCAACAAGTCGTGCACCCGTGTCTTGGAGGGATTGAAGGCGTGGTTCTTGGGTGCCCATACAGGAGGTTCGGCAATCTCCAGAGCTGGCTTGCTCGTAACTGGCTCAACCGGAAGAGTCGCCTTGGTTTGTTTGTTCACACTGCAACCGCCCGTAAAAGCCATAGCGGCAGCAAGGCCAACTATGCTCAGAAACCTATGATTCATGATGGAATGTTTTAATTTTGAGCTCAATTTCTAAAAATACTCTGATAAATCAATTATCTTTAAGCTTCCAAAATCTGATTTATAAAGATGCTCCAAATAAAAACCGCTAACGACAAGACATGGCAGGTTGATATTCAAAAAGACGCTATTCTACTTAATGGATCACCTTTCAACTGGGATATTTCTCCCCTCGGCCCTAACAGATACCACATCATAAAAGACGATAAGTCGTATACCGCAGAGTTGGTAGAAGCTGACTATCAGGCCAAAACATTTACTTTCAAGATAAATGGCGTAAAGCAGACCGTAAGCGCGAAAGATCGTTTCGACCTGCTGCTCGACAAGCTAGGTATGAGCAATGCCAATGCGCAGAAAGTGAATGATGTGAAAGCTCCTATGCCAGGCTTAATACTCGAAATAAAAGTACAGCCCGGGCAGGAGGTAAAGAAAGGCGACCCTATTATGATACTGGAGGCCATGAAAATGGAAAACATCCTCAAATCGCCGGGTGATGGCGTAGTGAAGGAAATAAAGGTGGCCGTCAAACAGAACGTGGAGAAAAATCAGATCCTGATTCAATTTTAATTTTTTGTGTTGCCGGACGGGCAGCACAGACTGCCTTGCCGCAGCATGAGCATCATAAACGTTAACATTACTATAAAACGACCGTGAAGTATAAAAGAATATTGCTGAAGTTAAGCGGCGAAGCGCTGATGGGAGAACAGCAGTACGGCATCGATTCAGACAGACTGATGCAGTACTCGCAGGAGATTAAGGAAGTAGCCGCACTTGGCGTTGAAGTAGCAGTTGTGATCGGAGGTGGCAACATCTTTAGAGGCGTGCAGGCTGAGCAGGTAGGTCTTGACCGCGTGCAGGGCGACTACATGGGCATGCTGGCTACTGTCATCAACAGTATGGCCTTGCAGAGTGCGCTCGAGAAGCTTGGGGTTTATACCCGTTTGCTGTCAGGTCTTAATATTCAGCAGGTATGCGAGCCTTATATCCGTCGCCGTGCAGTGCGTCACCTTGAAAAAGGACGTGTCGTTATTTTCGGAGCTGGCACAGGCAATCCCTACTTCACAACCGACTCAGCCGCCAGCCTTCGTGCCATCGAAATAGAAGCGGACGTTGTATTGAAGGGTACCCGTGTAGACGGCATATACTCAGCTGACCCAGAGAAGGACCCGAACGCGATATTCTACTCGAATATCTCCTTCAAAGACGTGTTCGAGAAAGGCCTGAACGTAATGGATATGACTGCCTTTACACTCTGCAAGGAAAACGGCTTGCCAATCATTGTATTCGACATGAACACCGGAGGCAACCTGAAGCGACTGGTACAGGGCGAGAAAATCGGCACGCTTGTAAGCATGGAAGACCTGGCAGACTCAATAGAAGAAGCCATCGATAATATCCAGGCTTCAGAAGGAGCAGGCTCAACTGACAAGAATTAATAAATTGCAGTATACATAAGATAACAGAAGAACCTTATTAAGCTAAAATTGATATGACGGAAGAAATTCAGTTTTACCTCAGCGAAGCCGAGGAGTCGATGCAAAAATCGGTACAGCATACAAACTCTGAGCTGCTTAAAATCAGAGCTGGCAAAGCCTCTCCTGCCATGGTAGAGGATCTGCGCGTAGATTATTATGGCACTCCAACTCCTATCTCTCAGGTTGCTGGTATCACCGCCCCGGACGCACGCACGCTCTTGATCAAGCCATGGGAAAAGAACATGGTTGCTGAAATTGGCAAAGCCATCAAAAACAGTGACCTAAACCTGAATCCGCAGCATGAAGCAGATTCCATCCGTCTGAACATTCCGCCACTGACGGAAGAGCGTCGCCGTGACCTGGTGAAGCAAGTGAAGAACGAGACTGAAAACGGCAAGATTGCGATTCGCAACATTCGCAAAGATGTGAACGACTCACTGCGAAAACTGCAGAAAGAAGGCACCTCAGAAGATGCTGTGCGTGATGCGGAAGCTAAAGTTCAGAAGATGACAGACAGCTACATTGTGAAAATGGACGAGCTCCTTGCGAAGAAAGAAGCTGAGATCATGACCGTGTAAGCATCTCATACCTTTATAAAGGAGAAGCCCGCTGAGCATTCAGCGGGCTTCTCCTTTTATATGCCTGTGCATTATTTACAGGTATAGCTTGTGCACCTTGATATACTCTGCCACCTCGTCTGGCACCATATACTTGATTGACTTTTCCTCCTTGATACATTTCCGAATAAATGTAGCCGA
>NZ_AKIS01000031.1:0-7634 GCF_000277005.1 Pontibacter sp. BAB1700
TACCCCGTACTTTAAAAATACAATACTCACCCAGCAATATGTTTTTAATTTTATAGTATTAAATAAAGGAAATCCGCTACTAAAGCACCTCCTTTATATGTTAAATCTTTTTCAGGAACGTCGATATGGAAATAATTAACCACACCTCGCACCAGAATCGCCATATCTTTTTTGTAAAGGGCCTTGTGAAAGAACAAGCGCTTAATAAAGTTCACCAGGCAATCGCCGAAGTACCGACGGACAGCACAAGAGAACTTTGGATCGACTGTTCGCACGTGGACCGCCTGCACCTGACCAATAGCAGCATCTGCTCTTTTGTGAGCGAACTGCTCAAGATCCGGAAACAGAATGTAAAAGTTGTGCTCTGTGACATGAATGCCACCACTGAGCGCCTGTTCCGATTACTCCGCCTCGACTCACTGTTTGACAAGGCCAGTTCAGAAGACAGGGCAGCGCTACAAGTCACCTCAAAGTCAATCGCCGCCTAAAACATTACTTACAGCAACAGAAAAGCCCCGGAGAAGTCCGGGGCTTTTCTATTGCCACACTAGTGTCCCGCCAATTGCTTTGAGCATGTGTTGCTCAATGGGCGTTAAAATCAGCCACTTTCACAAGTAGCTTGCCTGTATTCTCCCCCCTGAACAAGCCGAAGAAGGCCTGTGGCAATTGATCAAATCCTTCTACAATATGCTCTTCGTACTGTAACTTACCAGCTTTAAGCCAACCTACCATTTCTGTGGCCGCTTCCGGAAAGCGTGCAGCGTAGTCACCCACAATAAAGCCTTTCATGAGAGCGCTTTTCTTCAGCAGGATTGGCTCCACCCGAGGACCTGTCGGAACCGACGTGGCATTGTACAGTGCGATCTGTCCGCAAACTGCAATGCGTGCAAATTTATTTAGCAGACCGTACACGGCATCCGATATCTCTCCTCCCACATTGTCGAAGTAAATATCCACGCCGTCGGGGCAGGCGGCTGCCAAAGCTTGCGGCATATTGTCTGTGGTTTTGTAATTGATGGCCTCGTCAAAGCCGAGGTCTTTTTTGAGGTATGCTGTTTTGTCATCGGAGCCGGCTATACCGACCACGCGGCAGCCCTTGAGCCTGGCAATCTGCCCGACCACAGTGCCAACCGCTCCCGCCGCCCCTGACACGACCACCGTCTCCCCTTCTTTTGGTTCCCCGATGTAGAGCAGACCACAATAGGCTGTCAGACCGGGCATACCCAGTATACCTAAGTGGTAACTCAGCGGCGCCAGATCCGGGTCCAGTTGGTTAAGGCCTTTGCCGTTGGAGATGCTATAGGTTTGCCAGGGCAGATTACCCAATACTATTACCCCTGCTTTATACCGGTCGTTCCGGCTTTCAACAACTTCTGCCACCACACCTCCGGCAATGGGCTCGTTCAGGTTATAGGGTGCGACATAGGATTTGGCGTCGCTCATGCGACCGCGCATGTAGGGATCCACCGATGCGTACAGCGTCTTCAGCAACAGCTGCCCTTCCTGCAGTTCCGGAAGCTCTTCCTCTTTGAACTCAAAGTTCTCCTCCGTCGGCATACCCTTCGGACGACTTTTCAATAGAATGCTCTTTGTTTTCATACCTTACAGTTTGTTATACCTGTGTTGTAAGTAAAACACATGGCAGAGGTTATGTTTTGCTTTAAACTACCACCTATAAAACAAAAAAGGATGACACCGGCACCTGGGCCAGTGTCATCCTTTGCAAGGATCGTAAACAGCTAGTTATCGCTCGAGGGTTCTGAACACCATGTGCGTCAGAAAATTCTCCAGTTCAGTACCACCGTCTTCTTGTATGTTCGTGAGCGAAGGCAGGTGCAGCGCAAAGAACTTCTGGTAATGCGCACTTTCCGCTACCGTGGAAACCAGAGAGGCCGGATACTTGTACTCCGGGTTGATCTCGTGCACAATGTCGGCTATGCGCTTGCACAGGCGTTTGTAGCTCAAAAAGAAGCCTTCCTTGTTGTTGGCATCCACCTCCTTGGTGAGATAGGCTTTGGCTGACTCGGCTACCACTATGCGCTGCAGGGTAACCTCATCAATATGCTCAAACTCCATGTCGTTTTCGATGCGCCCCGACAAAATGCTGATTGCAATGCGCAGGCGGTCTTCAGGTGGTTTGATGTTGTTAATAGCAAACACCAATCTGTATTCCAGCCAGTTCCAGTACCACGAGATCAGGTATGAGAGCAGCATGTGCTTGCTCTCAAAGTACCTGTAGATCGTCGCCTCTGTGCTGCTGATGCGCTCAGCCAATTTCTTAAAGGTGAAGGCCTCCAAGCCCAGCTCATCGATCAGAAAGATACCGTGTTTGATAATATCACGACCTTTCTCTGATGCTTCGGGGTCTTTGAGGTATACCTTCTCCTCTACTTTGATCTTAATATTTGCCAGCAAGTTCCTCATGCAGGGTTTCAGTCATATTTTCTACATCGTCATAGAAGGTCACTACGCCGGTTTCTACGTCGTACATGCCGCCTACGATGCCAATCTCGCCTTTTTCTATCATTTCACGAAGGATTGGGCTGTTTTTCTTGATTTCGCCTACCGTCCACACAACGTTGGTCTCAGCTACTTTTTCTACAAAATCCGAATTTTTGGAATTTCTTTCGCCATCATACTCCACGGCATTCACAGCAGGCTCTATCTTGTGCAGCAGTGTGCTCAGGTTGCCATCTCTACGTGGTCGCAAGCCCCCTTGATAGCGCCGCACTTGCTGTGGCCCAGCACCACTACCAATTTAGAGCCAGCCACTTTGCAGGCAAACTCCATACTACCCAGAATGTCCTCGTTCACGATGTTACCGGCGATGCGGGCACTGAATATGTCGCCAAGGCCCTGGTCGAAGATCAGCTCGGCTGAAGTGCGGGAGTCGATGCAGCTCAGGATAATGGCAAATGGATATTGCCCCTCTGACGTTTCGTTCACCTGCTGCAGCAGGTTGCGGTTCGCTTTCAGGTTGTTCACGAAGCGCTTGTTGCCTTCAACCAATATCTCTTTTGCGTGCTGTGGTGTCAGTTCTGACTGTGTCTCTCTGTTTTGGGTTCTCATTGGTGTAGTCTTTTATAGTAGTTTAGTAAAATGATGATTTGTTAAAACTTCATACCCTCGTACTCCAGCTTTTCGTCTTCAGCCGTTTGTTTGACATGAAGCTTGATATTATTGCTGCGGGCGGTCTCTTTGTAGTTCTCGATCAGCTCGATCACATCCGGGTCTACCACGGCCGAGCGTGACATGTCTATTTCCAGTTCAGCACCTTCCGGTACTCTGCGAAGTTCCTCCAGGATATTGCCCTTGTTCAGGAAAGTCACTTCCTCCGCCAGCACAATGCGGTATTTCTCTCTGCCTGCCTGTGATTTCTCCTTCACCACGGTGTGTGACACGTGATAGCTGTTTTTGAGGATAAAGAAGATGCCGACTACCATACCAATGCCTATACCTGTGAGCAGGTCAGTGAACACAATGGCCAGCACGGTTACTACAAATGGCAGAAACTGGTTCAGGCCACCACGGTACATGGCTTTGAACAGGCCGGCTTAGCCAGCTTATACCCTACCACAAACAGAATAGCGGCCAGTGAGGCAAGCGGTATCAGATTGAGCAGACCAGGTATAGCAATTACGCTGGCCAGGATCAGTACACCGTGGATAAGGGCCGAAAGCTTGGTACGGCCACCTGACTGAATGTTGGCCGAGCTGCGCACGATCACCTGCGTAACAGGCAGACCACCGATCAGACCCGAAACGATGTTACCGACGCCCTGTGCCTTCAACTCGCGGTTAGCCGGGCTGATACGCTTCTGTGGGTCCAGTTTATCGGTCGCCTCCAGGCAAAGCAGGGTTTCAAGGCTGGCTACGACTGCAAGCGTGCCCGCCAACATTAATACCTCGTAAGTGAGGATACGGCTGAAGTCAGGCGCGGTAAACTGCTGAAAGAAACCGCCCACACTCATTGCCACCGGCAGTTCCACCAGGTGATTAGCGCGCAAAGCCATTTCCGGGAAGGCATTCAGGAATACCAGGTTCAGGACGATACCCAGCACTACCACCACAAGCGGACCCTGTATGATCTGGAAAATTTTGCCTTTCTTAGACAGTACCGTATCCCAGAAAATCAGGATAGCCAGGGAAAGCGCACTGATGATAACCGCTGCAGGAGATATGTAACGTAAAGAGTTAAAAATTAATGAGAAAGTAGTTTCGCCGGATGGCTCCAGGAAGTGCAGACTACCCTCATAGCTTTCATCATACCCAAAGGCATGCGGAATCTGCTTGAGGATAATGATCACACCGATACCCGAAAGCATCCCCTTGATAACCGAGGAAGGAAAATAATACCCAATGCTCCCCGCTTTCAGGAATCCGAGCACCAGCTGCATGACACCTGCCAGCACGACAGCAGATAGAAACACCTCAAAACTGCCCAGGCCCTCAATGGCATGCAATACAATCACGGCCAGGCCTGCCGCCGGACCACTTACCCCCAGCTGCGAACCGCTGATAAGTGTTACAACTATACCTCCTACAAAGCCGGCAATGATACCGGAAAACAGTGGAGCGCCGGACGCCATGGCAATTCCAAGGCAAAGCGGTACTGCGACCAAAAAGACCACAATACCTGCCGGCAGATCATTCTTTAACTCTTTAAAGGTAACCATAGCGCTTCTTCAATGGATAGTTTAAAACTTGTTACAATAGTATTACTTTAACGCCACAAAGTAAAGCACTGTTTAGTTCAGTTCCCAACTTTTTTTGAGTGACTTTTATCAGATTAGCAGCGATCTTCATCATTTTTTTTGATGCAAGACGGGTGTAACTCGCAGCTTGAACAGCCAGGACGGCAGATGTTCGCCTAGGGTGTGTCTTTTTAATGTCGTAAATTTGCCTTTTGCAAAGTCTTAAGAAGGCCCTATGGGTTTTGCCTTCCGTTTTAAAATCAATTTCGCTTACAAGTATGCAACAGTGGACTAAACTGAATAAGGAGACAATCCGAACCATCGTGTTCAACGCCTTAGAAGAGAACGTAAATTTTTATGACGAGAACATACTGGGTATACCGGGTTCGCACCTCGATAATAAGGTGTTTTACCAGGATGCCCCTTTTCTGAAAGATGCCCCCTTCCTGACAGCGCTGATCCATAACCCGAATCATATCGGTTGCCATACCCTGGGAGCTTCCGAGTCTTTTTTCAGAGGTACGCACCAGATCGAGCGTGAGTTGATTGGTCTCTGCGCTGAGCAAATTCTGAAAGCCGAGCCGGGCAGTTGCGACGGCTATGTGGCGGCTGGTGGCACCGAAGCCAACCTGCAGGCCATCTGGATCTACCGCAACTACTTCCGCAACATAGACGGTGTGCGCAACAACAGCATCTGCATCCTGTGCTCCCGCGACAGCCACTACTCCATGAGCAAAGCCGCCAATGTGTTTGACCTCGACATCGCCACGGTACGGGTCGATGACAACACCCGCGCTATTGATGAGAAGCACCTGCAGGAGGTGATCACCGCCCAGAAGGCTAAGGGAAAAAGCCACTTCATTGTGGTGGCCAACATGATGACAACTATGTTTGGATCAGTTGATAACGCCGACATATATGCAGCAGCACTTGAAGCTAACGGCTGCCAGTTTATGATTCATGTGGATGCGGCTTTTGGTGGCTTCATCTACCCTTTCACCAACCCGGACAACACGCTCAACTTTCAGAATAAACACATTACCTCTGTCACGCTGGATGCGCACAAGATGGTGCAGGCTCCCTACGGCACGGGCATCTTCCTGATCCGGAAAGGCTTGATGCAACATGCCAACACCAAGGAGGCCAGCTACGTGGAGGGCGAGGATTTTACGCTGATCGGCAGTCGCTCCGGCGCCAACGCCATCGCCGTCTGGATGATCCTGATGACCTACGGACGCTACGGCTGGGAGGAGAAAACCACCACCCTGCTCAATCGTGCCGCCTGGCTGGCCGCAGAGCTCGACAAGGCAGGTATAGCCTATTACCGCAACCCCTACTCCAACATCATCACGATCCGCAGTGAACACCTCAACAAAGGCATTGCCGGCAAGTACGGGCTTGTGCCAGACAACCACCAGGATGCCAACTGGTATAAAGTAGTGGTGATGGACCACGTGACCATCGACCGGCTGATCCCGCTGCTGGAAGACCTGAAGGCTTACCAGCATGAAGCTTGCCTGGCGGAGTAGCCCTATACCTGACAATTATCTTATAAAGCAACAAAGGCTCCTTTAACGGGAGCCTTTGTTGCTTTATAACGCTTTGCTATACCTATAGCGCCTCTATAAGCTGCCGCTGGGTAGCTGCGCCTGTGCCTCTATAGTTTTGCAGGAACAGAGCCAGTTTGTCCATGGTTTGGCTCAGCTCCTGCAGCTCCGGCAGGTATACGATGCGGAAGTGGTCGGGCTGCTGCCAGTTGAAACCGCTTCCCTGTACCAGCAACACATGCTGCTCCTGCAAAAAGTCCAGCACGAAAGCCTGGTCATTGGCAATGCCGTACTTCTTCACGTCTATCTTCGGAAACAGGTAAAAGGCTCCTTTTGGCTTTACGCAGGTGAT
Organism: Pontibacter sp. BAB1700; assembly: GCF_000277005.1. NCBI lineage: Bacteria > Pseudomonadati > Bacteroidota > Cytophagia > Cytophagales > Hymenobacteraceae > Pontibacter > Pontibacter sp. BAB1700. The sequence continues at coordinate 6,593 of NZ_AKIS01000031.1, forward strand.
GCCAGGTATAGCGGTCAGCTTTTCGTAACAGACATCCCGCTGCTGACGCAGCCTGCCGGTTGGCAATACAAGGTCCTGCATGTGCTGATAGCCTTCCAGAGCCGCCTGTATGGCAAACTGCGCCGGCACGTTGCTGCACACCCGCAGACTGGCCATGGTGTTCAACCCGTCGATGTAGCTTCTGGCCCTGGCTTTGTTGCCGCTCACCAGCATCCAGCCAGCCCGAAAACCAGCTGCCAGGTAGTTTTTGGAAAGTCCGCTGAAAGTCACGGTCAGCACCTCATCCGAAAAAGTGGCGGTAGAGCGGTACTCTACCTCATCATACAGGATCCTGTCGTATATCTCGTCTGAAAACAGTACCAGGTTATGCGCTGCTGCCAATTCCACCAACTCCTGCAACAGCTCCGGGGCGTATACTGCGCCGGTCGGGTTGTTGGGATTAATGATCACGATGCCTTTGGTGCGGCTGTTGATCTTGCTTCTGATGTCGTTCAGATCAGGGCTCCAGTCCGAGGCTTCGTCACACAGATAATGCACGGCCTTGCCACCCGAAAAGCGCACAGCCGCCGTCCAGAGCGGGTAGTCCGGTGAAGGAACCAACACCTCGTCTCCCTCGTTAAGCAGCCCCTGCACCGCATGCAGGATCAGTTCGCTCACCCCGTTGCCAATGGAAATATCGTCGGTGTGGATGCCGGCTATACCTTTGGCTGCATAGTAGTTCCTGATCGCTTCGCGGGCTGGCAGGATGCCCTTATGGTCGGAGTAGCCCTGCGCATGGCGCAGATTATCCAGGATGCTTCGGGTTACCTCCTCGGGTGTGTCAAAGCCAAAGGGAGCCGGATTGCCGATGTTCAGCTTCGTGATACGATGCCCCTCCAACTCCAGCTCCTTCGCCTTCTCATAAATAGGCCCACACAGTTCATAATGAACAGCATCAAGCCGTGTGCTGCGTTGTATCATGTAGGTATAAGTTTCTCCAAATTTAAAGCTTTGCCGCTCAATTTCCGCTAGTACATATACCTAAAAACAATGACCTATTCCC
>NZ_AKIS01000032.1:0-23277 GCF_000277005.1 Pontibacter sp. BAB1700
AAACGGGGCGCTGGCAGGTATAGTGGTCGGTTCTGTGCTCTGGTTCTATACCTTGGTGGTGCCGTCGATGGTGGGGGGGGGCATGCTGCCAAATAGCATTCTGGAGCATGGTCCGTTAGGTATAGCCTGGCTCAAACCCTTTGAGTTGTTCGGCCTTCAGGGCATGGACTATATCTCCCATGCTATGTTCTGGAGCATGTTCCTGAACGTGGGTTTATACATAGGTGTGTCGCTTTTAAGCAAGCAAACGTCTCAGGAGCGCAATCAGGCAGAGGTGTTCGTGGATATCTTCAAGTACTCCACCGTGTTCGAAAGCTCGATTGTCTGGAAAGGCACAGCCTACATACCTGACATCAAATCCTTGCTGGTGAACTTCCTAGGCGAGAAAAAAGCCGAGGTGGCCATGAAAGCTTACAAGCGCAAATATCCCGAGCCGGAAGACGAAAGCGGTAAGGCGGACCCGAAACTCGTGACTTATGCCGAGAAATTACTGTCAGGTGTCATCGGCTCTTCTTCGGCCCGCATCATGGTGTCGTCGGTGGTGAAAGAGGAGGAGATCAGCATTGACGAAGTGCTTAACATCCTGAAAGAGTCACAGCAACTGATCTCGATTAACAACGAACTCCGGCGCAAGTCCATGGAGCTGCGCCGCGCCACCGAGCAACTCCGCAGCGCCAACGAGCGACTCAAGCAACTAGACGAGCTGAAAGACGAATTCCTGTCGACGGTGACGCACGAGTTGCGCACGCCGCTGACTTCGATTCGGGCCCTGTCTGAAATTCTGTATGACAACCCTGAAATGGAGCGCGAGGACCAGGAGCATTTCCTGCAGACCATTGTGAAAGAGTCGGAGCGGTTGACAAGGCTGATCACACAGGTGCTTGACCTGGAGCGCTTTGAGTCGGGCAAGCAGAAACTTAATCTGGGACCTGTGCACATCGAGGAGGTGGTGCGCGAATCAGTGCAGGCGCTGGAGCAACTGGTACAGGAGAAAAACATTGACCTGGTGGTGGACGTGCAGCACAATCTGCCGAGTATAAACGGCGACAAAGACCGCCTGATACAGGTGCTGGTCAACCTGATTTCCAATGCCATCAAGTTCTGCAACCCGGAGCACGGCCGCATTATCGTGTCGGGTTACTACATCGACGGCGACATCAAAGTGAATGTGGTGGACAACGGCAAGGGCATTGACCCCGAGTTTCACAAACAGATATTCGACAAGTTTTACCAGGCGCAGAACCAGAACATCCGCAAACCCGAGGGTAGCGGACTAGGACTGGCTATCAGCAAGAAGATAATTGAATCGCACCAGGGCGCATTTGGGTGGAGAGTGAAGTGGGCAAAGGCTCTAAATTTTCGTTCGTGCTTCCCGTGAAAGTAAATGTGCCCGCAAACGTATAAAACTATGAGTAGCAAAGAAAAATTGAAGGTGTTGGTTGTGGATGATGAGCCGAGTATACTGATGCCGCTGGAGTTCCTGATGCGCAAGAGCGGCTATCAGGTGTTTGTGGCCCGCAACGGTACCGAGGCCATGGAGAGTGTAGACAAGGAGCGCCCCGATGTGGTGTTGCTTGATATCATGATGCCCGACGTGGACGGCTACGAGGTATGCCGTCACATTCGCGGGCAGGATAATATGAACGGAGCCAAAGTGATTTTCATGAGCGCCAAGACCAAGGACGCCGACATCAAAAAAGGTTATGACGTGGGGGCAGACCTGTACATTCCGAAGCCCTTTTCGACACGTTTTCTGATGGAGAAAATCAAGGAGCTGACGCAGAGTTAATCGCAACAAAAGAATTGGAGATATGGAGACAGCAACCCAAACTTACCGCTCGTATGCCGAGGCCTACGAAAAAAGCATCCAGGATCCGGAAGGCTTCTGGGGCGAACAGGCGCGGCAGATTGCCTGGTTCGAGGAGCCGAAGCAAATCCTGACCACCGACGAAAATGGCTTCTACCGCTGGTTTGCGGGCGGCAAGCTCAACACGGCCTACCTGGCGCTGGATTACCATGTGGAGAACGGCCGCGCAGACCAGACTGCCCTGATTTACGACTCGCCGGTAACCAACACCATCCGCAAGTACAGCTACCGCGAGTTCCGCGACATGGTGGCCCGATTTGCAGGTGCGCTGCGCGGTTTGGGTGTGGGCAAAGGTGATACAGTAGTCATCTACATGCCTGTGATACCGGAGGCAGTAGTCGCCATGCTGGCCTGCGCAAGGTTAGGTGCCATCCACTCGGTGGTATTCGGCGGCTTTGCCCGCACGAGCTCACGGTGCGTATCGACGACGCCCGTCCGAAGGTGGTTATCTCCGCCTCCTGCGGCATCGAGTTCGACAAGCATATCCCTTACAAGCCATTGCTCGACAAAGCTCTGAATGATAGCAAGCACAAACCCGAGCATACCATTATTTTGCAGCGCCCCTATGTGGTGGCTGACATGCAGCCGGGCCGCGACCTCGATTACGTAGATGTGCTGCAGAAGGCCCAGCCAGTCGAACCGGTGCCGGTAGACGCCCACGACCCGCTGTACATCCTCTATACCTCCGGCACCACCGGCAAGCCCAAAGGCATTGTGCGTGACAATGGAGGCCATGCTGTAGCGCTCAAGTTTAGCATGAAAGCCGTATACGGCGTTGATCCGGGCGATGTGTTCTGGGCCGCTTCGGATGTGGGATGGGCTGTGGGGCACTCGTACCTGGTATACGCTCCGCTGATCCATGGCTGCACCACGGTGCTCTTCGAAGGCAAACCGGTACGCACGCCGGATGCGGGTACATTTTGGCGCATCATCATGCAACACGACGTGAAAGTGCTTTTCACAGCTCCGACAGCCATTCGCGCCATCAAGAAGGAAGACCCCGAGGTATAGAGAAAATCAAGTATGATCTGCCCTCACTCAAGTACCTGTTCCTGGCTGGCGAGCGCTGCGACCCTGCTACTTACTACTGGGCTAAGGATTTGCTGCGCATACCTGTGGTCGACCACTGGTGGCAAACCGAATCAGGCTGGCCGATGGTGGCGAACATGGTGGGCTATGGATTGAAACCAGCCAAGCCGGGCTCAGCGGGACTGCCGGTGTGCGGGTATAAAGTAGAGATCTTGGGTGAGGAAGGGCAGGAGCTTATACCTGCGCAGGAAGGGTATGTGGCGGTAAAGCTGCCCTTGCCTCCCGGTTGCCTGCCCACCTTGTGGGAAGACAATGACCGCTTCTACAAATCCTATCTTGACCGCTTCCCTGGCTATTACATGACCGGCGATGGGGGCTATATGGATGAAGATGGCTATATTTATATCATGGGACGCATAGACGATGTGATCAACGTGTCCGGTCACCGCCTCTCAACCGGAGAGATGGAAGAGATGGTTGCCTCGCACCCCGCGGTAGCCGAATGCGCCGTGGTAGGTATAGCCGACGACCTGCGTGGACAGCGCCCCATCGGCCTGGTCGTGCTCAAGGACGGACAGAACATCAGCGAAGAACAAATCGAGCAGGAACTGATTGCGATGATTCGGGAGAAAATAGGGGCCGTGGCTTATTTCCGCAACGCCCTGATCGTGAAGCGCCTGCCCAAAACCCGCTCCGGCAAAATTCTCCGCAAAATCCTGCGCAACATTGCCGACGGCGTACACTACGCTATACCTTCTACTATCGACGATCCGGCTATACTCACCGAGATTCATGATGACCTGAAGGAGCGGAAGATTGGGAATGCTTTTTTGGAGTGAGTTTGCTCTTATGAATAGGGGAGATATCTTATAACTGCCAATTGGCAGCTACAGGCGAAGTCCCCCTTTGAAGGGGGTAGGGGGATAACAATCGTTCCCGATTTATACCCGAAGGAACAGGTCGCGACCTATGCGAATCGCGCACCACTTACAATCGAAATAAACCTTAAATACCATAAACAAACCGATATCATGCCTAACATTCAAATCAAAACTTATCAGGAATACGAAGAGGCCTATAAGCGAAGTGTGGAAGACCCGGAAGGGTTCTGGTCCGATATAGCGAGCACCTTTACGTGGCGCAAAAAGTGGAACACGACACTGGAATGGAACTTTGAGGAGCCGAACGTGAAGTGGTTTAAGGGCGGCAGACTGAACATCACCGAAAACTGCCTGGACCGTCACCTTAAAACCCGTGGCAACAAGCTCGCCCTGATTTGGGAACCAAACGACCCGAAAGAAAGATTTGTGCGTTATACCTACCGCGAACTCCACGAGAAGGTATGCCAGTTCGCCAATGTGCTCAAAAAGAACGGTGCCAAAAAAGGCGACCGCATCTGCATCTACATGCCGATGATCCCTGAGCTTGCTTTCGCCGTGCTGGCCTGCGCCCGAATCGGTGCCATTCACTCGGTCGTGTTCGCCGGTTTCTCGGCCGTGGCCATGGCAGACCGCATCAACGACGCGCAGTGCAGCATGGTGCTCACCTCCGATGGTCTGAACCGTGGTGCGAAGCAGATTCCGGTGAAGCGTGTGGTAGACGAGGCGCTCGAGCGTTGTGACTCAGTGAAGAAAGTGATTGTAGTCGAGCGTCTGGGCTGGGCCGTGAACATGGTGGAGGGCCGCGACGTGTGGTACCACGACGAGGTACAAGGCGTAAGCAAAGACTGCCCTGCCGAAGAAATGGATGCCGAAGACATGCTCTTCATCCTGTATACCTCTGGCTCAACGGGCAAACCAAAAGGTGTGGTCCATACCTGCGGCGGTTACATGGTCTACGCCCAGTACAGCTTCAGCAATGTGTTCCAGGTACAGGAAAACGACATTTACTGGTGCACCGCCGACATCGGCTGGATCACCGGCCATACCTATCTGCTCTACGGTCCACTCTTGTCAGGCTCTACTTCATTGATGTTTGAAGGCGTGCCAACTTTCCCGGACATGGGCCGCTTCTGGCAGGTAGTCGACAAGTTCGGCGTGAACATTTTCTACACTGCCCCAACTGCCATCCGCTCACTGATGGGTGGTGACATCGACGATGTACTATCCTATAGCCTCGACTCCCTTAAAGTGCTGGGCTCGGTGGGTGAACCGATCAACGAAGAGGCCTGGCACTGGTACCATACCCACGTTGGCAAGGAACGCTGTCCGCTCGTGGATACGTGGTGGCAAACCGAAACCGGTGGGATCATGATCTCGACCATTGCTGGCATCACCCCGATGAAGCCAAGCCACGCCGCCCTGCCACTGCCAGGTATACAGCCGATTCTGGTAGATGCCGAAGGCAAGGAAATTACCGACAATGAAGTAGAAGGTTACCTCTGTATGAAGTTCCCTTGGCCAAGCATTATCCGTACCACCTACGGCGACCACGAGCGTGCCCGCCTGAGTTACTTCTCCACCTACAAAGGCCTGTACTTCACAGGCGACGGAGCCAAACGTGACAAAGACGGCCTGTACCGCATCATCGGCCGTGTAGACGATGTGATCAACGTATCCGGTCACCGTTTTGGAACGGCTGAGATCGAAGAGGCCATCAACCACAACTCGCACGTGGTAGAGTCAGCAGTGGTAGGCTATCCACATGATGTGAAAGGGCAGGGAATCTACGCTTTTGTGATCTGCAAAGACGTGCCGGAGCGTGAGGATTACCTGCGTGCCGAGATTATCGAAACAGTAGTGGAGAAGATCGGTAAGATCGCCAAGCCTGACAAGATCCAGATCGTAAGCGGTCTGCCGAAGACCCGCTCGGGTAAGATCATGCGTCGTATTCTGCGCAAAGTAGCGGAAGGTGACACCTCTAACCTGGGCGATACCTCCACTCTGCTTGATCCGGATGTAGTGGATGAGATTAAAGCGGGTGCTTTATAGAATTTAGATTGATAAGTTTAGTTGAATGCGTAAAGTCCTGCGACGTTTGTTGCAGGACTTTTGCGTTTAGGAAATGTTGTAAATACTGCCAGTTTAACGTCAGCGCAACTGATGGTCCTGCATAAGGCCATTTTGTAACTGACATAGTTAAAGTTTTCAGATATAGGTGACCCTGTGCGAAAATCCTGATTCAGGCAATTGCAATCCTCTGCCCAATCCTGTATCTTCAACAGGTATAACCCGAAGCTATGAAGCCCTCCAATGTCATACAGGAACGCGTGCACGAGTTCTTGAATACCTACCCGCCCTTTAACCTGATTGACCCGGAAAAACTGCGGCAATTGGCCAGGCAGGTGCGGGTGCTATACCTGGAGCCGGAGCAGGTTCTGTTCTCGCAGGACGATCCCGCCCACGAACACTTTTATGTTGTACGGCAAGGCTCTGTTCGATTGGAGCAAAAGACGGAGGGTGGCAATCCCAAATTGCTGGATGTGTGCGACGAAGGAGATGTGTTTGGAGTACGGGCACTGATCGCTAAGAAAAACTATTCCTCTACCGCTACCTCAGCCGAAGAATCACTGGTATACGCTATACCTATCGAGGCTTTTGAACCTATCCTCACCGAAAATCCACAGGTGGCGCTTTACTTCGCGGCGGGTTTTGCGGCGGGGCAGCCGGTGCGTAACCCTACCTTGCGCGATGCGCAAAGGGCACGGGTCGGGCTGAGTACCATTGCACCTTCGTCTATACCGCTGCACCTTGAAGACGCCCTTAAAATCGATACGGCTAAAAGCATTGTTGCTTGTCCGCCTGACACCTCCATCCGGCTGGCCGCCCAAATGATGAGCGACAAGGATTCCAGTTTTATGATGGTAGTGGACGGTGAGGCACGACCCTTGGGAATTCTGACCGACACCGACCTGCGCCGCCAGGTGGTAGCCGGGCATGTGGCCATTGATGATCCGGTAGAGGTGATCATGTCGTCGCCGGTGATTACGACCGTTCCCAATCCGCCCATGGCCGATGCGCTGATCAACATGATCCGGAACAAAGTGAAGCACCTCTGCGTGACCACTGACGGGACTGTTGACTCTAAAGCCCTTGGGGTGCTCACCGAACATGACCTCCTACTGGCCCAGGGCAACAATCCGGCCGTGCTGATCTCTGAGATTCGCCAGACACGCGACATAAGTTCACTTCCTGCCATCCGCGACAGGGCTGAGGAGCTGTTACTGAAGTACCTGGAGCAGGAGGTGAGCATTTCGTTTATCGCCAATATCATCACAGAAATTAACGACGCTATCATTGTGCGGGCGCTGCAGCATGCCGAGAAAGAACTGGGTGAGCCGCCGCTGCATTATTGCTGGCTCTCACTGGGTAGCGAAGGCCGTGAAGAGCAACTCCTGCGCACCGATCAGGACAATGCCGTGGTGTTCGAAGATAAAAATGCTGCGCTCGAAAAAGAGCACCAGGCTTACTTTCTGAAACTAGGTGCTATTGTGCGGGATATTCTGGTGCAATGCGGTTTTGAGAAGTGTCCCGCCGACATGATGGCCAGTAACCCGAAGTGGTGCCAGCCGCTGCATACCTGGAAACAGTACTTTTATAACTGGATACACGAGCCCACCGAAGAGGCACTGATGCATACCTCTATTTTCTACGACTACCGCCCCGTATACGGTGACTTTAGTCTGAGCAGGCAGCTGACGGATTATATTTACGAGAACATCCAGCAGGAGCGCATTTTCCTGCCTTTCCTGGCCAAGCATGCGTTGCAGAGTCCACCGCCACTGAGTTTTTTCCGCAACTTCATTGTGGAGCGGGGAGGGGAACACAATAACGAGTTCGATATCAAACTGCGGGCCATGACACCACTCGTGGATGCCGCCCGCGTGCTCACGCTCGACAATCGTGTGGCCGGAGAGAACAACACTTTCAAGCGCTTCGAGAAACTGGCCGAGTTGGAGCCGCAAAACGCGGAGCTATACCGTGAGGCCGCAATGGCATACGAGATCATGATGCGTTTCCGGGCGCTCAGCGGCCTGCGCAACAAGAACTCCGGCCGTTACCTCAACCCCAACCAGCTTAACAAACTCGAGCGACAAACGCTGCGCAGCACCTTCAAACCGATCAGCGACATACAGGAGCTCCTGCAAGTACGCTTTCAACTTAACTACCTCGGCTAATGGAGTGGCTGAAGGAGTTTATAAACCAGCTGCAACCGGTAGACAAGAATGCGCCGGCTTTTTGGCACAGGTATAGCGCCGCACTGAAAGAGCAACCCTCAAGAGATACTCCCTTGTCAGAAGCCGAATTTGTAGTGTTCGACACCGAAACGACCGGGCTGGACCAACGCAGGGACAAAGTGCTTTCCATCGGGGCAATAAAGGTAAGGGAGCTGCAGGTACTGGTGTCGGACACTTTTGAGTGTTTGGTGCAGCAGGAAGGGGCACCAGCTACCAAAAGCGCTGAAGTGCATGGTCTGCTTTCAAGTCAGCTGGAGGGAGGTATACCGGAGCGGGAGGCGGTGGAGGGCTTTATCGACTTTATCGGTAATGCTGTGCTGGTCGGGCAGCATGTGGCTTTCGACATCGGCATGGTCAACCAGATGCTGAAGCGGCAAGGTATAAGCGGCAAGCTCCGCAACCGCTCCGTCGACACAGCACACCTGGCCATACGACTGGAGCGCCGCCATGCCGACAGCCACACCCTGAAAACCGCCGAGTACAGCCTCGACGCTCTCTGCGAAAGGTATAATCTGCCCACCGAAGATCGTCACACCGCCTCCGGCGACGCCTTTGCCACAGCCCTGCTATTGCTCAAACTGCTCTCACTAGCTAAAAAGCGGGGCATTACAACATTGGGTGAGCTGATGAAGGGCTAACGTAATTATTCAGCCAAAATCTATCACTGACGTACATGCTTAGATGATCAGTCTATTTTTCAAAATGAAAACACTTTTCCTAGGTTTGGCTCTGTGCTTAACCTTCGTTGGTGAAACTCTTGCGCAAAACACCATTCAGCTGAAAGAATATTTCAAAGAACTGAAGCAGGTAGACGTTACCATAGCAGGGCAGCCATACACCTTCTTATTCGATACGGGAGGCGGCCAGACCTTTGTATCCCCGGAAGTGGCACAGAAAATCGGTCGACAACCTTATGGCAGCGCAACTGCCTTCCGCATGAACGGGGAGATGTTTCGGTACCAAAAGCTGGATTCAGTTGAAATCAGGGTCGATAACGTTCCGCTTTTTCATGCGACCGTTGGGGTATGGGATCTGATGAGCATACTGCCAGAAGGTCTTCCGAAAGTAGATGGGGTGATCTCGTTGAAATCCTTTCAGGACAGGATTGTGACTGTCGACCTGGCGGCCAGTAGACTCCAGATTGAGACGTCAGCCACTCTTAGAAAGCAACAGGGCAGGCTAACGTTGCTGCCCAGCCGTTTCGCCAGTGGGCTAGATGGTAGCGAGCTGACCATTTTCCTGGGTATACCTCATCAGGACCGCTCATACTGGTTTCTGTTAGACACAGGCAATATAAGCGAAGTGCTGCTTTCGCACCAGACAGCCTCCGGGTGGGGCCTACAAAGCGATACGACAGTCCAGCGCACAGCCCTGAACCCGATTGCGATTCAACTTGGCAGGCGAAAACTGGTCAGCAAGGCCGCTGCAGAAAATATCATCTATGACGGAGTACTGAACTACGATGTGATCCGTCAAACCAGAATGACCATTAACTTCCCGGCAGGGCAGGTATGGATGCATTAAAATGGCGAAATTCCTGCATTGCCTGTGTGCCTGGAAAATACACAATCGGATAGCAGCAGGGATATCTGTACAATCAATAATTGAATGAAGCTGATATGATGAAAAAGTATCTTCTAACCTTCGCCCTGGGCGCTTTTCTGATGGCCAGCTGTAACAGCACGCCTGATACCGAGGAGACAACCATAACCCAACCAGAACCTGACACGGCACCCGCCGATACAGCTGGCGTGGAAAAAGATAATACCAGGGTTGAAACAGAAGAGGCTGATCCCCTCTGAAAAAATCATCTATACCTTGTTATCTTTGCCCGCAATTAGATCTTAAACAAGCTCAACGCCTGCCCGGAAAAGCCTTCAGTGCTGATGGAGCAGTGGCTGTAGGCCGTGCCATCATCGGGGTGACTTCGCTGCCGTTGGGGGCGCAGGTAGAGATCAAAATGATCGCCAAAAGAAAATAGCATGAAAATCGACGAACAACATAATCCCTGGACCACCCTATCCAGCAGGCAGGTATACCAAAATCCCTGGATAAAAGTGCGTGAAGACCAGGTGCTCAACCCCAATGGTGGAGAGGGGATTTACGGTGTGGTCAGCTTCAAAAACAAAGCCATTGGCATTATACCTGTTGATGACGAAGGCTATACCTACCTGGTAGGGCAGTACCGCTATGCGCTCAACGAGTACAGTTGGGAAATACCAATGGGCGGCGGCCTGATCGAGAACGACATACTCGAGTCGGCGAAGCGGGAACTGCAGGAAGAGACTGGTTTTACAGCCGAAAAGTGGACCAACATCGCCCGCCTGCATACCTCCAATTCCGTAACGGATGAGGAAGGCTTTGTTTTCCTGGCGCAGGAACTAAAGGCCGGTGAAACAGCTTTTGAAGAAACGGAGGAGCTTCACATCCGGCGGGTGCACTTTGAGGAGGCTGTGCGTATGGTGATGGACAACGAGATAACGGATGCCATCAGTGTGGCAGGTATACTCAAGGCAGCTATACTTTTGCAGCAAGGCGGGTAAGTATTGAGAAGGCCAACGAGGTGAAGCCCCCCGATTGATAACTGGTGGATTATTCTTACATTTGAAGGCATGAAAGCGCTTAAATACCTGTCCCATCGCATTTATACAACCTGGTGTGTCACCTGGTTTGTGATGCCCTTTGTGGTCACGTATCCGTTTCAGGCAGTGCTTATACGCAAGCAGCGCTGGTATCCGCGCGTGCACAGCATTAACCGCTTCTGGTCATCATCGGCCCTGCGCATGTTCCTTACGCCTTTGCGGGTAGAGTGGCGTATGCGTTTCAATCCTGGCAAGCAGTATATCTTTACGCCTAACCACAGCTCATACCTCGATATCCCGCTATTGCTGCATGCCATTCCGGGTTTTATTAACTTTGTCGGGAAAAGCTCGCTTACCAAAGTGCCGTTGTGGGGAAAAGTGTACGAAAAGCTATACATTGCCGTAGACCGTAAGAGTGCGATCAGCAGTGCCAAGAGTTACATCCAGTCCGTGCGCACGCTGGAGCAGGGCCGCAACCTGGTGATCTTTCCGGAAGGTACCATACCACCCACGGCAGGAGAGGAGCTGCTGGCATTCAAGGATGGCCCTTTTCGACTGGCTATTGAGAAGCAGTTGCCGGTAGTGCCGGTGACGATGCCCTATAACCACAAATTTTTGCCTGATCTGGATGGGAAGCTGAAAGTGCGCTGGCACCCGCTCAAGATCATCATACACGAGCCGATCGAAACCAAAGGCATGACGCTGCAGGACCTTCCTGCGCTGAAGCAGGAAGTATTTCATATTATTCAGGAAGAACTTAAGAAACACAATACGATAGATGTCAACCGATATACAAACCATTAGAAAGATCGCGCACCTGGCCCGACTGGAGTTCAATGAAGAAAAGGAGCAGGAGATGCTGCAGGACCTGAACAAGATCCTGAACTGGGTAGACCAGCTTCGCGAACTTGACACCGAAAGTGTGGAGCCGCTTATTCATATGTCAGAAGAAGTGAATGTGATGCGCGAGGACCTGGCACAGAATACCGTATCGCACGACGAAGCGCTGAAAAATGCACCAAGAAAAGACTCCGATTATTTCAGAGTACCGAAAGTGCTCGAATAGTCCGACGGTTTGTCTATGAACAAAATTAAGTTTTGGAACAGTTGGGATGCCGATACCAGGTATCCCTATCTGTTTTTGCTGATCGTGGCCGTGCTGGCGCTCATGCTGGGGGTATACCATTACTTCACCGGCGAGAGCAATTTTATGGCCTGGGATAAGCTGCCTGAACTGCAGGTGGTGCAGGTGCCGGTGCACGAGTTTTCCCGTCTGCTGGAGCCCTTCACCCTGTACGCCGATGGCTACCTGCTCACAGAGCAGTACGATGTGGCAATGCCTGTCCTCAACAAGTTTGCCGCAGTAGCACTGGTGCTGTTGCTGGCTCTCTGCCTGGCATTCTACACAGCTGCCATTACCACCATGAAGCGCATTCCTTACTTTGCGGGTATGCTGCTGCTCATGATGCTGCTGGCCTCCTTCAACCTGGACCTCCTCGGTGTGATCGGGAGCAATACCGGGCAAACCACGCTGCTGGTATTCATCGTTTTCTTTGCTTTGGCCAGCTATGCTTTTCAGGCTTTTTATCAGCAGGTTTCCTTTAGTGTCAGGGTAATGGTGATGATCGCGCTGGTGAGTTTGCTGGGCTCCTTTGTATACATGGAGTCAGACTTTCCACCGCTGTTGACCACCCTGCATCTGGCCAATTACAGTTCGCTGGCCCTTATGGTAGCCTCCCTGCTCTTTATGATCTGGGTCGGGTACGAAAACATCAATGCCCTGCTTTGGGTCAACACACAGGCTGCCAAGCCGGAACGTCGCTTTAGTATATGGCAGTTTGTGCTCGTAAGCGTGCTATACCTGGTTACTTTGGTACTGTTATACCTGCGCCATGTGGGCTATGTGAAAGGCGATTTGTTTTACATCAACGCTTTTGTCATCCTACTGATCTCTGCAGTTGCCGGCTTTTGGGGCATGCGTCAGCGCGAGGTATTGTATGGCAGACTGTTCCCCTTTAAACCCACAGGTGCCATCATCTACCTGGTATTTGCAACCATTACCTTTCTGAGCATTGGCTACGCCTATGCCACCGCCAACGACTCCGCTATATCAGTTTTTCATAACCTGATCGTATACACACACCTGTCCTTCGGAGCCTTCTTTTTTGTGTATGTAATGGTGAACTTCGGGGACCTGATCAAGCAGCGACTGGCCGTTTACAAAGTGGTGTACGAACCCCGCAAACTGCCTGTGTATACCATTTACACCATGGGGGCTATTTTGCTGGCCATCCTGGTGATGCGTACCCAGTTCAGGGTGTACTTCAATGCCTATGCCGGTTACTACAGCTACCTCGGCGACCTGTACCAGAGTTCCGACAATTCGATTCTGGCAGAACGTTTCTACAGAGAAAGCGATCTGTTCGATAACCACAACATGAAGGCGAGCTTTAGCTTGTCGGCCATGTATCGTGCCCAGAACGAGCGCAACAAAGAAATTCTGAGTCTGCAGGAGGCACTGGAACGGAGCCCGAATCCGAAGCTATATATCCGTTTGGCGAACCTGTACGACCGCAAGCAGTACTTTTTCGAAAAGCTGTATGTGCTGCAGCAGGGGGCGGAGGCTTTCCCTAAAAATGGGGAGATCTACAACAACCTGGCCCTGCTTTATGCCCAGACCAGTGTGCACGACAGTGTCGCCTACTATTTTGACCTGGCACAGCGTCATGCAGAAAACCAGGATCTGGTTCGCAGCAACCGCCTGGCTTACTATACCCGCCAGGCTATGCCGGATGAAGCCAAGGAGCTGATCACGGAGATCCGATCCACAAAATACAAGCCACTGCGCAGCAACATGGCTGCACTTAACCAGCTGCTGGGACAGACTTCTGATATTAAAGAAGACGACTTTGTGGCGGATTCGCTGGAGCGGGTAGAGGACCTGACACTATTCTACAACAAAACCATTTCCAGTGTGAACAATGGCGATACATCGCTGTTGAAGCCTATCAACCGCTATCTTGGTTCTCAGGAGAACAGACTCTTTATGGAAGACCTGCTATACCTGAAGGGCCTGGTGCACCACTACGATGGCAGGCCGAAAGAGGCACGCAGCGTAGTTGAGAACCTGGCGCTGGCCGCAGGGGAGCGCAGCGGTTATTATTACAATGCGTTGGGGCATTGGATGATGGAGGAAGAGAACTACGGTGCCGCCGCCCATTATTTCAAGGAGGCCAAAGACAGAGGCTTTACGCAGGCCTTCCTGTCCCATGCCTATGCGCTGGCCCTCAATCACCAGACCGATGAGGCTGTAGAAGCTCTCCGCGAAGTTGCCTTTACAGAGATAGAGTCGGCGGTTGCGGTGGCACAGTCGCTGGAAGAGGTGCTGGAACAGGCGCCATCTACCATCATCACCCAGGCCCCGGACCACGACAAGGTGCAGTATCTGATCGCATACCTGCCTGATTTGCTGCCCGAAGATGTAGACCGCATCGTGAAGAGCGTGCAGGAGAAAGACCTGCGCCGTGAGGCATTGGTGGCCAAGGTAGACTATTTTATGGGAAGACGGGAGTGGAAGCAGGCCAATGAGGCCATAAAAGAGGCAGCTACCGCCCTGCGACCAGAAGGAGAGCTCCGCTCAAAACTTAACCTGCAGCAAATGCGCCTGTGGCTGAATACCAAGAACCACGAGGTGCTGGTGAAACGGATGGACAACCTATACCTGACACCGAAGGATAAGCGGCAGAAACTCTACTTCAGGGCTAAAATTGCTGAGATAAAGGGGCGTGACCGTGAAGCTGCCGAGCGTTACAGCCAGGCACTCAAAATGCTGTTGTACGATGAGCAGGTGGTAGAGGACGCCGCCGCTTTCTTTGCCCGATACAGTCCCGCTGAGATGCAGGCTTATAACATTCTGCTGGACGGAATCACCTATAATCCATACTCTGCCAGGCTCTACAAAGCCTATGCGCTTGAGAGTGTGAACAGGGGACTTGTCAGCTACGCAGACCAGGCACTTGTTTCGCTTCGCAGCTTGCTTCCTGCTTCGGAATATAGTACTTTTAAAGAGAAATTTGATAAACAGCGCCGAGCTAAGGAGGCAGAGGCGGACCAGTGGCAACTCTAAAACAGGTTCTATGAGCACCATCATCGAGACACACGATATTTCGAAAGTATACCGCATGGGAAGCGAAACCATCCATGCGCTCAAGTCCGTGTCTATCAAGATAGAGCGAGGAGAGTATGTGGCGTTTATGGGTCCTTCTGGTTCCGGGAAGTCAACGCTTATGAATATCATTGGCTGCCTGGACACCCCTTCCGGAGGGCAGTACATCCTGAACGGGAATGATGTGAGTAACATGACTGACAATGAATTGGCCGAGGTTCGGAACAAGGAGATCGGTTTCGTGTTTCAGACCTTTAACCTGTTGCCGCGCCAGAGCTCTTTGGAGAATGTGGCCCTTCCGCTTATTTATGCCGGGTATAACAAATCTGCGCGTGAGGAGAAAGCCCAGCAAGCGCTGGAAAGTGTGGGCCTCGGTAACCGTGGCAAGCACAAGCCAAACGAACTGTCGGGTGGACAGCGGCAGCGTGTGGCTATTGCCCGTGCGCTTATCAATGACCCAAGTATCATCCTGGCCGACGAACCGACCGGTAACCTGGATACCAAGACCTCTTACGAGATCATGGAACTGTTCGAGAACCTGCACGCCAAAGGAAACACCATTATCATGGTGACGCACGAAGAGGACATCGCCAAATACGCTCACCGTATTGTGCGCCTTCGCGACGGACTTATAGAATCAGACGAAATCAACCACGATGTGACAACGCATGCAAATCTAAACGCTGCGCAATAGCTCATGAAAATTTACACCAAGACAGGCGACAAAGGCACCACTTCACTTATAGGAGGTACTCGTGTAGCCAAGTCGCACCTACGCATAGAAGCCTACGGCACCGTAGACGAACTTAACTCATACATCGGACTGGTACGCGACCAGGAAGTAAACAAGAGCCGGGCCGACATCCTGAAAGAGATACAGGACCGCCTCTTCACCATCGGCTCCACACTGGCCACCGACCCTGACAAGAACACCAAAATGGTGACCCCCGACCTGCATGCAGAGGATGTCACCCTGCTGGAGCAGGAAATAGACAAGATGACGGCTGAAGTGCCTCCGCTGCGCTCCTTTGTGCTGCCAGGCGGTCATCAGTCTGTTTCATTTGGCCATCTGGCCCGCTGCGTGTGCCGCCGCGCTGAGCGCCTGGCCATCCGCCTGCAGGAAGAGTCGCCGGTAGACGATCTGGTGATCATGTACCTCAACCGTCTGTCCGATTATCTGTTCGCTCTTTGCCGCAAAATGACGTATGAGTTACAGGCTGAGGAAATTGCCTGGAAGCCACGCGTCTGATTACATTGTTCAACTAATAATTCCCTTTATTTATGTCAGTTGATACCCTAACTATACCTACTCAGTGCGTCCCGCAGAGCCGCATTTCTGAGCTGGACTTCAATAATATTGAATTCGGGAAAATCTTCGCCGACCACATGCTGGTAGCCGACTACAAAGACGGCGCCTGGCAGAACCCCGAAATCAAGCCCTACGGCAACATGTCGCTTAGTCCGGCAACCTCAGCCCTACACTACGGCCAGGCTATCTTCGAAGGTATGAAGGCTTATAAAAACGCAGACGGTGACATCCTGCTGTTCAGACCGCTCGATAACTTCAAGCGACTGAACATTTCTGGAGACCGCATGTGCATACCTGAGCTGCCCGAAGAGATCTTCATGCAGGGGCTGGAGCAATTGCTGCGCCTGGACGCTGCCTGGGTACCGCCAACAGCTGGTTGTGCACTGTACATCCGTCCGTTCATCTTCGCAACGGATGAGTTTATTGGCGTGCGTCCATCATCCAGCTACCGCTTTATGGTGTTCAGCTGCCCGGTAGGCGCCTACTATGGTCAGCCGTTGCGCGTTGCCATTGAGCCAAACTATGTGCGCTCAGCAGAAGGTGGTGCCGGTTATGCCAAGGCCGCTGGTAACTATGGCGCTGCCCTATACCCTGCACGCAAAATGCAGGAACGCGGCTATCACCAGCTTATCTGGACTGACTCGCGCGAGCACAAGTACATTGAAGAGTCCGGTACCATGAACGTGATGTTTGTGATCGATGACAGGATTGTAACGCCTGCTGTAAGCACCACGATCCTGTCAGGCATCACCCGCGACAGCGTGCTGCAGATAGCCCGTGACAAAGGTATACCTGTAGAGGAGCGTAAGGTAGCTGTGAGCGAGATTGTGGAGGCTCACAAAGCCGGCAAGCTACAGGAAGCATTCGGTACGGGTACCGCTGCTACTATTGCCCAGATCGCCACCATACATTACAACGGCGAGGACATGGACCTGCCGGCAATAGAAGGTCGCGAGATCTCCAATGGCATTGCAGCAGAGTTGGATCGCATTAAGACAGGTCAGGCACCTGACCCGCACAGCTGGATCTATAAGATCAGCCTATAGTAATCAGATAAAAGTAAATGCTGGACTGGAAGCGTATACGGCTTTTGGTCCAGCATTTTAGCGTTAAATAAAAAACAGAAAACATGACTTCAGAACAATTGAAGGAATTAAAGGCTCGTGTTGAAGCCTTGAGGAGGTATCTTTGACTACGATAACAAGAAGCAACAGATAGCCGAGACAGAAAGGCAAACACTGGCACCTGACTTTTGGGACGACCCGAAAGCAGCTGAAAAAGTACTTAAAGAGGTAAAATCGCTGAAGGTATGGACTGACCACTATGAAGAAGTGGAGAAAACGGTTTCTGACCTGGAAGTGCTTTTCGATTTCTACAAAGAAGGCGATGTGTCGGAGGAAGACATAAAGCTGGAAGCGAAAAAGGTAGAAAGCGCTATTGAAGGGCTGGAGTTCAAGCGCATGCTAAGTGGCGAAGAGGACCAGTTGAGCGCCATTCTGGAGATCAACCCGGGTGCAGGCGGTACCGAGAGCCAGGACTGGGCCGAGATGCTGATGCGCATGTACATCATGTGGGCCGAGTCGCATAATTTCGGCGTGAAGCAGGTCAACTACAATCCGGGTGAGGGAGCAGGTATAAAGTCAGCTACCCTGGAGATCACCGGCGACTTTGCCTATGGCTATCTTAAATCTGAGATAGGGGTACATCGTCTGGTTCGTATCTCCCCATTCGACTCAGGCGGACGACGCCATACTTCCTTTGCTTCTGTATTTGCCTACCCTGTGGTGGACGATACGATCAACATCGAGGTGAACCCGAGCGACATAGAGTGGGATACCTTCCGCTCAGGAGGCGCCGGAGGCCAGAACGTAAACAAAGTGGAGACTGCAGTGCGTTTAAAGCACAAGCCGACAGGCATCGTGATTGAGTGCCAGATCGAGCGCTCACAGCTCATGAACAAAGAGCACGCCCTGCGTATGCTTCGCTCACGCCTTTACCAGATAGAAATAGACAAGCGAAACGAAGAGCGGGACCGTGTGGAGAGTACAAAAAAACGCATCGACTTTGGCTCCCAGATACGCAACTATGTGCTGCACCCGTACAAGCTTGTAAAGGATATCCGGACAGGCGTAGAGCGTTCTGATGTGCAAAATGTGCTGGACGGTGACCTGGATGAATACATCAAGGCATTCCTGATGCAGGCATAAGGAGAGATTGAGGCTATACCTGACTCCACAAAAAAGAGGCTCCTGAAAGGGAGCCTCTTTTTTGTGGAAAATATCGGAATTTACTGTGTGTCTGGCTGTCCATCTACCCACCATACAGGGTCGGAGAATATCTGCGTGCCCCTGATGTTTGGAACATTTGCCTCATTGGTGTCCAATTCGTTTTGCGCATATGGAAAACGAACTGGTGGAGGTGAGATCTGGTGTTGGGCAACAAAGCCAGGAATGCCCGTTCTTCTCCAATCGTTGTAGGCCTCAAAGGGCTGGAACAGCCAGAAAGCAATCCACTTCTGGAGGATAATAGCCTCCTGTGATACAGTGCTGGCGTTTGCTGCTATATATGCATCAATTGCTGCAGCTGGTGCATTTATTTGTCGTTGCATGGCAGCCCTGATTCCATTTTGATAAGCAGTAAGCGCTTCGCCTGTATTGCCTAACCTCAGCTGTGCCTCTGCCTGTATGAAGAGCAATTCGTCATAAGTCATCATTGGCATAGGCGCGGTCGCATTAAGCACAGCCGCTGTTGGATCAGAGAAGGCTCTGTTTGCCTGGTCGTTTATCTGTGTTCCATTGGGAGCCCTGTGATAACTCCCGGATCACGGGCTGGTGCCACCATGGCCTCCAGGCGTGGGTCGTTCAGGTTTTGAAGCGTAGTCACGAAAGATTGGCTTACAGCGTGGTGACTACGGTCATTCGATTCCTGGTACCACGGATGTTCACCTATTGCTGCGGCAGTGTATCGCCGGAAGACGAGGTTGTCTGCAGCGCTCTGAAAACCCTGTGCAGCCGCTTCCAGCGCAGCCGTTGCAGATCCCTGCGGGTCAATATTGCTCAGGCGGTTATAATAACGCGCCTTCAGAGAATAAGCAGCCCTTGTCCATAACTCAGCACTGCCCCCATAAATCAAATCCTGGTTGCCAGGCGAGGGAGCCGTTGTTGCTAAGTCAACGATCGCCTCATCTAGCAGGCTTTGTATCTGCGTATAAACTTGTTCCTGCGAATCGTATGTAGGAGTGCGGTTCTCGACTCCCTGCCCAGCCTCTGCAGAGGGTACAGGTCCCCAGGCATCGGTTGCTACAGATAAGGTATAGGCTTTCAAAACTTTTGCTATACCTACGTGCCTGAAGTTTCCTTCCTCCTCACCGCCTGCAGAACCTCTTTCAATAATGATGTTAAGGTCAGGTAGCACGCCCGCATAAATGTTGTTCCACATGTTATTCACCAACGTGTTATTCTGGAGACCAGACCGGCGATCTGCCTCCTGTAACTGTGCGTGCACACCGGCGGTATGCTGTACAAAAACAGATGAATACCAGGCTAAGTCAGCCCCTGTAACAGCTGTAGGTACGTTTACTGTTACCTGTGGGAGCAGTAGGTTGACCGAGACTTGTTCCGGGCTATTGGGGTTGGTGTCAATTTCGTCTAATTTATCCTCGTCGCAGGCAGTGCCTCCTATAATAAGAGCTGCTGCTATGAGAAAGCTGTAAAATCTATACTTCTTCATGATCGTGTGATTTCTGTCCATTAAAATGTTAACCTTAAACCAGCACCAAAGCTCCTTGCCTGAGGAAGCGTCACATACTCAAGTCCCTGGAAGTTAGTACCGCCACCCACGCTTGTCTCCGGGTCAAAGTTCGGGTAGTCTGTTATGAGAAAGAGGTTGCGGCCTGTCAGCACGATAGAGGCATTCCTGATGAAAGTGCGTTCTAGCAAGCTTGTTGGCAGGGAGTAGCTTAGAGCCACTTCTCTGAGCCTTACAAAAGAAGTAGAGTAGACGTTTGATTCGTCGATGGCGTCCATGGCACTGGACCAGAAGTTCTGTCCTCTAACGATTTCAATGTCATTGTCTCCTTCTACGACAAGGTCACCATTGGTATCCAGGAAGCCTTTCACGCCAGGATAGACATAAGGACTTTCACGGTCTTCTGTAATTTCAGCCATACCGTACAGCTTCAGAAGTCTTGTATTGCCTGCATACATATTGCCACCCTTTCTCCAGTCTACCTGTGCAGTCAGATTGATGCCGCCGAAGGTGATGCCGTTTGTAAAGGATATTTCGAAGTCTGGCTGCACATTGCCTATGTTTTTAGCCTCACCAGCCAAAGGCATGCCGTAGAATGGATTTGGATTACCACCTATGGTTTCACGACTATCCACTACAACGTTGCCATTATTGTCCCTCACGAATGAGGAGCCAAAAATGATGGGGTATAAAGCTCCCGCCTCGGCTCTTACGTTAGGTGTAACGAAGCCTCCCAGGAAGATACTCTCAACACCCTCGGCCAGCTCGACTACTTTGTTTCTGTATCGGGTAAAGTTTGTGGTGAACGTCCATTCGAAGTTGTCGTTTCTTATAGGGATAAGATTGAAAATCAACTCATGGCCTTTGGTTTCCAACCTACCGGCATTTCTAAACTCAGATGTAAAACCAGATGATGCGGCAACAGGGACGCTGAATATTTGGTCTTCTGTTGTCTGCACATAATAGGTGTAGTCTAAGGTGATCCGGTTGTCCAGGAATCTGAAATCGCCACCAAACTCAATTGTTCTGGTGTTTTGTGGCCTTAGCTCTTCCGTTCTGAATACGGCGCTACGGGTATAACCAATTGTGTTGTTGAATGGGAATTGGATACCGTCATTCAGGAAACCGCCCACGTTCAGGGCACCGCCAGGTATGAAAATGTTTCTGGTTATGTAAGCCTGGTCAGGGGCCTGACCTGCCTCAGCATATGAAGCCCTTAGTTTACCGAAAGTAAGGATGTCGTTCTGAAGCTCGAAGGCATCTGTAAATGCAAAGCCAATGCCCACTGAAGGATAGAAGAAAGTACGGTTGCCACGCGCCAGGTTAGACACATAATCCTGACGGGCAGATGCGTTTAAGAACAGATAGTCCCTGAAACCTACTTCGGCGTTGGCATAAAAACCAGCTACTCGTCTGCGGGTAATGGTCTCGCTGGCGTTCTGCACAACAGTGTTGCCAATGTTACGGAAACCACCTTGTGCAATACCACGGCCTACCGTTGATATCAAACGGTTTCTGATGTCATATACCTCATTGCCAAGCAGCAGGTTGGCACTAAGATCCTCTGAGAAATCACGGTTAAAGCTAACAGAGAGGTTAGAGTTGATCTGATTCTGATTGAAGGCATAGTCATTTATTTGGCCACCGCTTGGCTGTGCAGTTCTACCTCCTGTAAAGCCTGATCCAAGCTCGTATACCTCTTTACCATCTGTGATAAAAAAGTCTCCGCCAAGTCTATAGTTTAAAGTTATCCAATCGAGCGGTTTGTAGGAAACGTTTGCAGTGCTGATAATGCGGCGGGTATCTTCATAGAATTGGTTATTGGCCAATGCCCAGCGTGGATTATCGATCGCACCTCGGTAGTTGAACTGTCTGTATGGGTTGAGTGGATCAGCAAAAGGGAGCCCCCACAGGTCAAAGTTTCTCGGTGCTGCATACAATGTGAAAAGCGGATTGGAAAGGTTAGATCCCCCGGGCACCTTATCAATGTGTACATCCGAATAGTTTGCAGAAGCACCGATCGTTACTTTGGGGTGAACATTAAATTCACCGGCAACCTTGCCGTTAAAACGCTCCATACCCGTTGTCGGAATTATGCCTTCCTGATCTGTATAGCCTAAAGTGACAGCGTAGTTGCCTATCTGGCCGCTGTTGGCGATCGTGAGACTGTTTGTTGCCGTATGGCCAGTCTGGAAGAAGGGGTCCACGTTGTCAAAGACCCTGTTTCCTGGCGCGGTTTCCCCTATGGCGTTGGTCACATCGCCGAGCTCGCTTATTCTTGGTCCCCAGGATAGCGAGGAGTTGTTTGAGTATTGCCTTCCAGAGCCCTGGGAGTAGGTGCTTTGTAAGTCTGGAAGCCGTGAGGCACGGTCTATCTGATAGTCAGAAGAGAATGTCACTGTAGCAGCTTTTCTTTCCTCCAGGCCCCTGCCTCTCTTGGTAGTAATAATAACCACCCCGTTGGCAGCACGGACCCCGTACAAGGCTGCTGCTGCACCGCCTTTCAGCACAGATATCGATTCGATGTCATTTGGGTTGATATCTAGTGCACGTGCTGAGGCATCGGTGCCGCTCACACCGCCAACACCTATACCTGCACCACCTGCTTGCTGGATGGCATCACTTTCGATTGGCATGCCATCGACTACATACAGAGGCTGGTTGTTGCCTACCAAGGAGCGTGCCCCCCGAATCGTGATTTGCGATGATGAGCCCGGCATACCACTAGACTGGCGCACTACTACGCCTGCCACCTTGCCTTGGAGAGCATTGGTGACGTTCGGGTGGTTAGCACGTGTTACGGCTTCACCTTCTACCTGCTGCACCGAGTAACTCAAAGCTCTTTCTTCCCTTTCAATACCAAAAGCCGTCACAACAACTTCGCTCAGTTGCCTGGTGTCTACGCTTAAGGCTACATTGATTGTGCTCTGATTGTCGATATTGCGTGAAACGGTGGCATAGCCAATGAAGCGGTAGGTAAGTGTATTGGAGCCAGCCGGCACATTGATGGAGTATTCTCCGTTGGCTCCGGTAGCGGTGCCGACGTTGGTACCTTGTACCAGCACTGCGACACCGGGCAGTCCTTGCCCTGTTTCCTGATCTGTCACGGTACCCGTAACCGTTCTAGTCTGGGCCATGCCTTGTTGAAAAAGGGCGAGCACCAGAATAAAACTTACTAGTAGTAGTTTGTTCATGTTCCCAAAAAGTTTTGGATTCAGAAGATGTATAAAATCAATTCGGCAAAAGTGCCAGAAGCTAAGGCACTTAGTGGTGAGGAAGGATTAGAAGAGTCTTTTCTTTAAAAAGGGACTCTGTAATGCTCAATAGAATGTTAAAACATTAAATATAGTAGTGTATTGATTTTTTAATGTTAAAATTCAATTTACTAATCATAACATTATA
>NZ_AKIS01000033.1:0-9914 GCF_000277005.1 Pontibacter sp. BAB1700
TCAGATTAATTATTTGCTAATAAAATTAGTATAATACGTATATATTTAGTATGTTTACATGCCAGCACCCAGAGTGCTCTAGTATTATCAGGATACGAACAAAGAATAAGAGTGGAAAAGGTAACATCGAATATAAGACACCTTCGCAAGCAGGCCGGTTATACCCAGGCACAGCTTGCCGAGAAATTAGAGATCAAGCGTTCGTTGGTGGGAGCGTACGAGGAGGGAAGGGCAGAGCCGAAGCTAAGCACGCTGGTCAATGTTGCGCGTCTTTTTGAGGTTTCCCTTGACGAACTCATTACTGCTGACCTGTCTGATCCGGCATATAAACCTGAACCAGGGCAGGCCGGTGGTGGTAAATTGCGTGTTTTAGCCATTACGGTAGATCAGGAAGATCGCGAAAATATAGAGCTGGTTCCTTATAAGGCAAGTGCCGGATACCTGAACGGGTATGCCGATCCTGAGTTTATTGAGGAATTGCCACGTTTCCGTCTTCCTACCCTGGGCAGCGGCGGGACTTACCGTGCCTTCGAGATCAGTGGTGACTCTATGCTGCCTCTGGCTTCAGGTACTGTCATTGTTGGGCGGTTTATAGAGGACTGGAGTACGCTGAAAGATGGAACTCCCTGCATCATTGTCAGTGGCAAAGAGGGAGTTGTGTTCAAGCGAGTCTATAATAAAGTGAAAGAGGCTGCCACCTTGCGCCTGCACTCTGACAATCCGCTCTATTCTCCTTACGAGCTGCCGGTTGATGATGTAGTGGAGATCTGGGAAGCCAAGTCTTATATCAGCTCTACTTTCCCGATCGCTGATATATCGCTTGACAAGCTTTCATCCATTGTGCTTGATCTTCAGAAAGAGATGCTTAAACTGAAGAAAGCTTAATATTTTAACAGCATCCTAAGTATTGTATAAACAGCGCATCCTGCCTCTGATAGGGCAGGATGCGCTGTTTTAGCCCTGTTTTATGCGCCTAGTTAACTACAAACGCCATTATCCGTAAAGGCATAGCATAAAACAAAAGCGCGATATGATACGATTAATTACCGCTTCCCAAAGATATGAGGCCCAGGTGGAGGGCTGGCTCCGTTCCCACTATCTCTTCTCTTTTGCAGATTATTATGATCCGGAAAACATGGAGTTCGGTCCACTTCGCGTCTTCAATGATGATTATGTAAGTCCACGCTCGGGTTTCCCTACCCATCCCCATTCTGAATTGGAGATTGTGACCATTGTGCTATCAGGAGATTTGACTCACAAGGACAACATCGGAAATGAGACAACGGTGTCTCCGGGCCAGGTACAGCGTATGACTGCTGGCACTGGTGTGAGCCATTCTGAAACAAACGATACAGATGATGAGATCCACTTACTGCAACTATGGTTTATGCCGAACAAGCGAGGGCTTGCACCATCCTATGAAGTGATGGATGTAGGGTTTCTAAAGGCAAAGGACGAGCTTATACCTTTGGTGACAGGTCAGAAGGTTCTGGAAGATGTCACTTACATCAATTCCAATTCCACGGTGTACTATGGCAGCGTCTCACAGGGAGAAGAAATAACTTTCAGAACATTCAAGATTCGTAGAACACTGATCTATGTGCTGACAGGAAGCCTGCTCGTCAATAATGTCGAAGCTGACAGCCATGACCAGATCAGACTTGATGAGCAGGAGGTGATTGCCATCCGGGGGACTGCAGATGCCACTTTTATCCTGGTGGATGTTCCTGCTCTTGAGGCAAATTATTAATAGATCTCGTTATCAGTAAAGCGGTGGACAGGTCATCTATTGGCTGCCCACCGCTTTATTGATTTTTATTCATGGTCATCACCTGGAGTAGCAATGGCTTCCTGCAGGAGGTGCTCATCCAGGTGTTTGCTTGTCTTGGCCCCTAACTCCCGCAATATTTCCACTCTGCGAATCAGGTTGCCTTTTCCTTCGGTTAATTTGTTCATGGCCCCATTATAGGCACTTTGGCTATGTTCCAGGTGGCGTCCGACCGTTTTGAGATCTTCCACAAAACCCACAAACTTATCGTAGAGTTTCCCGCTTTCCTCTGCAATCTTCAACACGTTTCTCTTCTGGTCCTCCTGTCGCCATACGCCAGCCACCGTACGCAAAGTGGCCAGTAGGGTGGAGGTGGTCACCAGCACAATATTCTTGTCAAAGGCGTCTGTAAAAATGTTTTGGTCATGCTGCAGTGCCAGGTTAAAGGCTGGCTCAATGGGAATATACATCAGCACAAAATCCGGAGAGTTGATGCCACTCAGACGGTGGTAGTTTTTGCGGCCCAGATCGGTGTAGTGGGTCCGGATAGAACTGATGTGACTGCGCAGGTAAGTCTCCAGCTGCGCCTCATCATCGCAACTGCAGTAGGCTTCGTAAGCCACCAGCGAAAGCTTGGAGTCAATCACCAGGTGTTTGGAGTCGGGCAGGCGTACAATCACATCGGGGCGGTATACCTTCTGCTCGTCATTCTGCCGCACTTCTTCACGCTCGTAGTGCACACCCTTGCGTAAGCCTGATTTTTCAAGGAGGCTTTCCAGCAGATATTCGCCCCAGTTACCCTGCGTTTTACTTTCGCCTTTGAGGGCTTTCGTCAGATTAAGTGCATCCTGACTCATTTGCTGGTTCAGGGCCGACAACTGATTGATCTGTTCTTTCAGCGAAATGCTATCCTTCAGAGTTTTCTCATAGGTAAGATCTACTTTCGCTTCGAACTCACGGATGCGATCTTTAAGTGGGGTGAGGATCCGTTCCAGGTTTTCAGAAGAAGCTTTATTGAAATGCTCGGCATTGGTCATGAGCACCTGGTTAGAGATATGCTGGAACTGCTGCAGGAATTTTTCACGCAATTGCTCCAGTTCCCTGGCTTGCTCATGCATGCGCTGGTGCAGGTGCTCGTAGTCTGTTTCCGTCTTAGTCAGTGCATTAGTCAGCTCCATTGTTTCTGTCTGGGCCTCCCGCAGCTGATTTTTCAGGACTTCCGCTTCCTGCGCCTGGTGCCGGGCCTGGCCCTCCAGAACGCCCTGCGCTACCACTGCCTGATTAAACTTATCTTGCAGTGCGTTTATTTTGCCCTTCATAGCCAGATAAGCTATAACGAGTCCAGCCAGAAATGCTGCTATACCTACCAATATCTCCATACAGTAAAGGTATGTTTTTTTAGCATTTCAAACCAGATGCTAACCTTTTTAGTTTTCAGTCGCCTTCCAAATGATCCGTGGCATTCCACTCTGCATAAAATTGGGTCAGAAAATCCTTCATGTAATGGTGGCGCTTTTCGGCCATGGCATGGGCAGTTGGCGTATGCATCCGGTCTTTCAGGAGAAGCAGCTTTTCGTAGAAATGGTTGATGGTGGGTGCTGTGTTGGACTTGTAAGCTTCAAAATTATCGTGCAGCACAGGGGCTATAGCTGGGTTGTACAGTTCGCGACCTTTATGACCTCCGTAAGCGAAGGTACGGGCTATACCTATAGCGCCAATTGCATCCAGTCGGTCTGCGTCCTGTACAATGCGCCCTTCGAGTGTAGGCATAGCAGAGGAGGTGCCGGCCCCTCTGTAAGACAGGCCACTGACAATGGCACAGATCTCTGCAATCAGGGCATTATTTACCTGCAGCCTTTCAAGCCATTCCCGCACCATGCGCGGTCCAACGGTATCGTCGCCGTTATGAAACTTATGATCGCCTATGTCGTGCAACAGTGCCGCCAGCTCTACTTTAAAAGTATCGGCTCCTTTTTCCTGTGAGGCAATGTAGAGGGCGTTTTTCCATACCCGGTAGATGTGCCACCAGTCATGGCCGGAGCCTTCGCCTTCCAGTTGTTCTCTTACATAGTTTGCGGTTGCGTCTATAATGGCTTGTTGCTGCATGGTATAAGGTATATTTCCCAAAACTGCGAAATATCCTGGAAAGGCACAAAGGCGGTTCTATACCTTTATACCTGACGCAGCTTCAATGGCTATCCCTTGTTTGGTCGGTACTATTAGCAAATCCAGCTCGAGCAACTCAGCCCAGGCGTTCAGGTATAGCACCACATCGTCTCGCTCGTTATGTTTTAAGTAGCGTCTTTCAGGAGACAGCATTTCGATAACTTTGGCATCGGAGAGTCGTTCCAGGTGGGCCAGGTCATCTTTGGAGAGCCCCCAGGAGAGCATCTGGTCGATGATCTCATCCATGGGCAGACCACTTTGCGGACAGTAGTCGCGCAGTTGTTCGTTCCAGTCGCCATGTCGCCACATGGCTGCTCCATGTATGTAACCCTTTTCAAGCTGGGTAATCGTTTGGGCCAGGTGGCCGCAATTGCAGCTGCCCATATGACCCCATTGGTAATTGGCGCCTTGTGCCAGTCGGTTGGCTGTCTGGCGAATAGCCGCCACCAGTTGTGCTGAACTTCTTGCCATATGCTTGGTACTTATAGGTGAACGTGTAAGGGGAGGTATCATCTCCTTCTATTATAAAACGGCAGATGCTCCAAATGTTGTGAATGTCAGCCTGATTTTCATAGCTCCCCCGGGCTTTATACCTTTGCAGCTATACCTACTCATTTGCAAGTAAACCATCATGCGTACTATACCTGCCATATTTATTATTCTGTTGCTCTCTCTCTTCTATGCTACTCCAGAGGCTGATGCCCAGATTCTAAATATTGAGCGTTCGAGGGTAGAGCGTGACACGGCTGATTTTCTGACAGGCAAGGCAGGGCTTAACTTTTCGATGTTCAACCGCAATGCGGGTCGTAACAACCCTAACAACTTTCTGCAGCTTACTTTCAACGGGGATCTGGCTTATATTTCCAAAAAGCATACCTACCTGCTGCTCAACTATTATAACTACCTGCTGGTAAACTATGACTCGCGCGAATTGCGCAACACCGTAGCCAGCAATGGTTACTCCCATTTCAGAGTAAATCTGTTTAGTCGCCGCAAGATGTCTTATGAGCTTTTTACTCAATACCAGACAGACCTTGCCCGTGGCCTGGAGCGGCGTATTCTGACAGGCGGGGGTTTGCGCTGGCTACTTTATCGCACAGACAATACTTCCTGGTTTGCGGGGACAGGGCTGATGCATGAGCACGAAAGCTGGAAAGATCCGGAGCAGGAAGGTGTAACCCGTGTAGCGGATTTGCTCAAGTCCACTAATTACATCAGTCTGCGCTCCAAATTATCAGAGCATGTGGAGACAAATAACATAGCCTATTTTCAGACAGGTTATGACGATGATATCAGCCGCTTCCGTAACCGCATCAGCGGTGATCTGGGGCTAACGGTACGGTTGGTCGGACGTGTATCGATGCGCACCAACTTCAACTTTACCTACGAGGACAGACCCATCGTTCCGGTCACGAAGTTTATCTACGCCATCACGAATGGACTACAGGTTGATTTTTAGTAAAGCAGCTTGTTCATAACAGTATGTGCAGTATTTGCACCGCTCTTTCCTAAGTTTATATCAAACTTTTTTAATATTATTTGCATTGTGTTAAACAATGCAGTCGACTTTGGCGTAAGCTGCGTCATGGGATATGTGTTACGAGCAAGTGCCTGTTGTGCTTTCAAGTAATTTTCCCGCAATCAGAACGCACAATTCTGATACGTGACGTTAAACAATATAACTGGTAAGTCCAGCGTGCTTCAACTGCACACATTTGTACTTTTTTATCGATGGAAAAAACTTCTAAAATCTACATTGCTGGCCACCGGGGCATGGTAGGCTCTGCCATTCTGCGTCGTTTGGAGGCCGATGGGTATAAAAACATCATTACAAGAACCTCTTCTGAACTGGACCTGCGCAACCAGCGGGCAGTGCAGGAATTTTTTGAGAACGAGCAGCCGGACTACGTGTTTCTGGCAGCAGCCAAAGTAGGGGCATTTACGCCAACAACACCTTCCGGGCAGAGTTCCTGTACGACAACCTGATGATCGAGGCCAATATCATCCACGCCGCACACCTGAACGGAGTGAAGAAGCTGATGTTCCTGGGGTCTTCCTGCATTTACCCGAAAATGGCCCCGCAGCCACTCAAGGAAGAATATCTGCTCACCGGACCGCTGGAGCAGACGAACGAGCCTTACGCCATTGCCAAAATAGCGGGCATCAAGCTTTGCGAATCCTACCGTGACCAGTACGATAGCAATTTTATCAGCGTAATGCCGACCAACCTTTACGGCTATAACGACAACTACGACCTTCAAAACTCGCATGTACTGCCGGCCCTGATCCGAAAAATACATGAGGCTAAAGACAACGGCGCACCCACTGTTACCGTATGGGGTACGGGCAGTCCGAAACGAGAATTCCTGTTTGCCGATGATCTGGCAGCCGCCTGTGTGTACCTGATGGACAATTACAACGGTCGCGAGTTGGTGAATATCGGCACGGGAGAGGATATCTCTATCAAGGACCTTGCCCTGCTGATCAAAGAGGTGATTGGCTATGAAGGCGAGCTCGAGTTTGATACGTCTAAGCCGGATGGTACACCACGTAAGCTGATGGATGTGGGCAAACTGCACAGCCTTGGTTTCAAACACAAAATTGAGCTGCGCGAAGGTATAGCACTGGCCTATGCCGATTTCAAAGAAAAATACGTGACTGCTTAGTCATACCTTATATACAACCATAAAAAGAGAATTACATTAAACAAGTATATCACATGAAGACAGCCCTTATCACTGGCGTAACCGGACAGGACGGCGCCTACTTAGCGGAGCTTTTACTGAGCAAAGGATATAAAGTACACGGTGTGAAGCGCCGTAGCTCGATGTTCAACACAGAGCGCATCGACCACCTCTACCAGGACCCGCACGAGAAGAACATCAACTTCAAGCTGCACTACGGCGACCTGACCGACTCGACCAACCTGATCCGCATCATCCAGGAGACGCAGCCCGACGAGATCTACAACCTGGCCGCCATGAGCCACGTGAAGGTGAGCTTCGACACGCCCGAGTACACGGCCAACGCCGACGGACTGGGCACGCTCCGCATCCTGGAGGCCATCCGCATCCTGGGGCTGACCAAGAAGACGAAGGTATACCAGGCCTCCACCTCCGAGCTTTACGGGCTGGTGCAGGCTGTTCCGCAGACGGAGACCACGCCATTCTACCCGCGCTCGCCTTACGCTGTCGCTAAACTTTACGCCTACTGGATCACGGTGAACTACCGCGAGGCCTACGGCATGTTCGCCTGCAACGGCATCCTCTTCAACCACGAGTCGCCATTAAGAGGCGAGACGTTTGTGACGCGCAAGATCACCCGCGCCGCCGCCCGCATCGCCCTGGGGCTGCAGGACGGTCTGTACCTGGGTAACCTGGACGCCAAGCGTGATTGGGGCCATGCCAAGGACTACGTGGAGGCCATGTGGCGCATTCTGCAGCAGGATGAGCCGGAGGACTTCGTGATCGCCACCGGCGTTACGACTACGGTGCGTGACTTCGTGAAGATGTCATTTGCCGAGGTGGGCATCGAGATCGAGTTCAAGGGCGAAGGCGTGGACGAGAAAGGCTACGTGGCCGCCTGCAACAATCCGGAGTACCAGATCGAGATCGGCAAAGAGGTGGTGTGCGTGGACCCGAACTACTTCCGTCCGACGGAGGTGGAGCTGCTGATCGGTGACGCCACCAAGTCGAAGGAGAAGCTGGGCTGGACGCCGAAGTACGACCTGCCAGCGCTGGTGAAAGACATGATGCAGAACGACATCGAGCTCTTCAAGCGCGATACTTACCTGATGGAAGGCGGTCACCGCGTTTTGAACTACCACGAATAACAATAGCTGAACAAAATTTGAAGACGGTGGGCAGCTTAATTGCTCACCGTTTTTTTTTATATTTTTTATAGCAGATACATATGACAGAGATTTCGAAATCAACCATCTTTAATCAGATAGCGCAAGAGCTTACAGCACAGTCTTTTGAAACCGTTAATATCGATGAAAGTCGACCTTGGGGTGGTTTCTTTGTGATAGAAGAAGGACAGGCACCTGCTTTTGCCTCTAAATATTTTAATGGTCTATCAGCTGACTCTCTAAAGATTGCTGGTAAGCTAAGCCCTAAAATTTTGGTTGTGGCTCCAGAGAAAAGATTGTCTTGGCAGTACCACCATCGCAGGGCTGAGATCTGGACAGTGTTACAGGGGCAGGTAGGCGTAGTGACAAGTGAGACAGATATAGAAGGAGAGGTACAAGTGCTGAACACAGGCGATGTAATCACTCTGAAGCAAGGTGAGCGACACAGACTGGTGGGCCTTCAGGACTGGGGTGTGCTTGCTGAGATCTGGCAACACACAGATGCAGATAATCCATCGGATGAAGAGGACATTGTGCGCGTGCAGGATGATTTTGGGAGGTAGAATGGCAGTAATTATTACCTAAAACAAAAGGGAGCAAGCTAATAGCCTGCTCCCTTTTGTTTGTGTATGGTGTTCGGGAAGATTTACTGATCTGTGGTCTTCTTTTTCTGATCAGTTTCAAACTCGACCTTCTGTTTCTGGCTCGTTCCTGAGCCGTTCTGCGGAGGGATAAGCGCTCATTCACCTTGATCAATGGCCTTGTCTCGCCGAAGCCTGGATGATCAATCTGTCTGGGTTCTCGACACCCTTCGTGATCAGGTAATCTTTCACGGCTTGAGCTCTTTGCTCAGACAACTTTTGGTTGAACTGCTCAGAGCCAACGTGGTCGGTGTGGCCATTGATGTAGAGCGTGTGTTCCGGATATTTGTTCAAGGCAACAGCCACACTATCCAGGTATAGCCTGAACTGATCAGTTAAGTCAGCTGAACCGAAAGCGAAACGCACTTTCTCCTGCAGCAGCTTGCTGGTGCGCTCGTCTATCGCCACAGGCTCTACTTTCACAGGACAGCCATCAGCGTCTATTTCAGTTCCAGCAGGTGTGTCCGGGCACTTGTCATCTTTGTCGGCTATGCCATCGCCGTCGCTGTCAGGACAACCGTTTGTAGCGGCAGTTCCGGCTTCGTCAGGACAAGCGTCATCTTTATCAGCTACACCATCTCCGTCACGATCCGGACAACCACCTAAGTCGGCTGTACCAGCCTCGGTAGGGCACTGGTCCTGGTAATCCGGCACACTGTCACCATCCGTGTCGACAGGCAGCCGTTTTCGTCAACCTGAACACCAGCAGGGTGTCCGGGCATTTGTCTTTTCGGTCAGGCACCCCATCCCCATCTGTATCTTTTGCTTTGCCAAGGTTGAAGCCTAGCCCAAAATTATGGCGCAGGTACTGCTCCCAGTTGCCCTGGTCGCGACCGTCTATCTTGTCAGAGTCTGTCACCATCCAGGTAGACTCAACAAAAGCATTGATATTGTCAGTGAACCTGAAACGGATACCGGCGCCGGTCATTCCTGCCAGGCTCACAAACTTTTCAGTATAAGGCACTACAGGCATACCTGCAGCAGGAGCTGCATTTCCGGCGCTATTGGCATATACGCCACCACCGTAAAGTGACAGGTACGGGCCGATAAAGGCATCTTCTTTAAGCAGCGTACCATAAGCTTTTAAGCGGAGGCCCAGCATGGCACTGCTCAGATCAGCTTCGAAAAACTCATTCGGGTTGGAGGCCTTTACCTTATTATAGGTAAGATGAAAGCCTGCATCAAAAGAAGGGTTAAGGTATTTGTTCAGGCCGATGCCACCTCCCCAATTAAATACGTTTTTGTTATTACCTTCTCCATACTTATTCGTGTTCGGCCAGAACTGATGCTGCTGCTCACCTTTGTAGGAAAGGGTAGAGCCATAGAGGCTTAAGTTAAGTTTCTGATCAGCGTTTTGAGCAATTGCCGCCAGGGGAATGCCCATGATTATAAACGCTACGAGCGAAAATTTCAATAATTGTAAAATTTGTTGTCGCATATGCTGCAATTAAGATAAAGGATCTATATTCTTTATAATCTGAAACAGCAA
>NZ_AKIS01000034.1:0-30257 GCF_000277005.1 Pontibacter sp. BAB1700
GTGCCCTCGAAACTGGCCAAACGCTACACAGCCGTACCGAGCTGATCTCCTGCTACAACGCCTACCATGGCTCTACACAGGGTGCCCTTTCCATGAACGGCAGTGAAAGTTTTAAGAATGCTTTCCGCCCGCTCCTGCCTGACGTGCGCCATATTCATTACAATAACATCGCTGATCTGGAGCAAATAACGAAGCGCACAGCTGCAGTCTTGATAGAGACTGTGCAGGGTGAGGCTGGTGTCCGTGTGCCGGATCAGGATTATCTGAAGAGACTACGAGAGCGCTGCAACCAAACGGGCACGCTGCTGATTCTGGATGAGATACAATGTGGCTTCGGCAGAACCGGTACCTTCTGGGCCTTTGAGCAGTTCGGCATAGAGCCCGATATTTTGGTATGCGCCAAAGGGATGGGAGGCGGTATGCCGATTGGTGCTTTCATCGCACCGCAGGAAATCATGGCCGCTTTCAAGACTGATCCCATCCTGGGCCACTGCTCTACCTTTGGCGGGCACCCGGTCAGCTGCGCTGCCTCCCTTGCCACACTACAGGTCATTCAGGAAGAAAACCTGCTGGAAGGCGTCGCACAGAAAGCCGAACTGATTAAGCAACTGCTGGTGCACCCACGCATCAAACAGATCCGCAACCAGGGGCTGATGATGGCCGCAGAGTTTGAGTCGTTTGAAGTACTCAAAGCGGTGATCGACCAAGCTATTTTGAATGGTGTGCTGACTGACTGGTTCCTGTTCTGTGACAACTCCATGCGCATTGCACCGCCGCTTACCATCACAGAGGAGCAGATTCATGAAGCTTGCCAGATCATCCTGAGGTCTATTGATGAAGCATTAGCTTAATTTTCCATACCTGGCAGGTATACCAGCAGACTGCCCTTATCAGGTATAGGCAAAGGGTGTCGTAAATATTTTCCTCTGAGTGACTATCGGGAGCGGCTTTGTCACGTAAAAGCCGTTGCTACACCTTATATCCGGTGTGACTTCCCAATTATCCTCTATGGAAATAGCCATTGTACTGACCTTGCTGGTGATAGCGGTTGTGCTGTTCGCGACCGAAAAGGTGTCTGTTGAACTGGTCACCCTGCTCATACTGATCATCCTGTCGGGTTTGCGCATCATTAGTCCCGAAGAGGCCTTCGCCGGCTTCAGCAGTGATTTCATCATCATCATCGCCTCTATCTTCATACTCAGTGCGGCCCTCGAAGAAACCGGTATCCTTGATTTTGCCGTGGTGCGGCTCGTGCGACTGGCCCAGCAAAGCAATAACCTGATGCTGCTGACCATTATGCTGGTGACAGGGGTGGTTTCGGCTTTCATGAACAACACTACCGTTACGGCTATGTTCATCACACCGCTTATTGGTCTTTCGAAGCGGATCAACCTGAGTGCCTCCAAACTACTCATGCCACTAGCCTATGCCGCCATCCTGGGAGGTACCTGCACACTGATCGGCACTTCCACCAACGTGGCAGTGAGCGGCTATATTGCCAAGGCAGGCCTGGAGCCGATCGGGCTGTTTGAGATCTCAGGTATAGGCTTCATCATTTTCGCGGTTGGCATGGTCTACATGATGACCGTGGGGCAGCGCATGCTGCCAAGCCACGTCGACCAGGAACTGGCCGAAGAGTACAAGCTGCAGAAGTATGTTACCGAGGTGGTGGTGCTACCCGATTCGCCGCTCGTCGGACAGCTGGTGTTTGCCTCTGACCTGACCACGCTGAACCTGCGCATGCTCAATGTTATCCGTGCCAAGGAGAACTTCCTGCCTGACTTCCGTACCCGTATCCGTGCCAATGACATTCTGCTGGTGGAAGGAGATGTGGACACGCTGATGAAGGTAAAAGAGACCAAGGGACTGCAGATTATGGCCGATGCACTCATCTCCAAAGACCTCGAGACGGAAAACATCCGGCTGGCAGAGATCATGATCACGCGGCAGTCCAACTTGATCAACCGCACCATTAAGGAGTCGGAGTTCTTACGGCGCTTCGGCCTGGTAGTGCTGGCCGTATCGCGCCACGGTGAAACGCTGCGCAGCAAGATAGGCAGCATCAGGCTGCGCATGGCCGATGTACTACTGGTACAGGGCGCACCTGAGCGCTTCGAGCAGGTCCGCAACTCAAACCATATTGCCGTGCTCGACGAATTTGAGCCGGTGCTCTACAAAAAGAAGAAGGGGCTTATCGTGATCATCAGCTTTGCATTGGCCATACTGGCAGGTACGCTGCAAGTGCTTCCACTCTCCATTGCTTTTCTGTCTGCAGCTGTCGTGAGTATCCTGCTGCGGGCGATCAGTACCGAGAAAGCTTACAATGCCATAGACTGGCGCCTGCTTATTCTGATAGGAGGTATGACGGCCTTCGGGGCGGCCATGGAAAATTCCGGTGCAGCCGAATTTCTGGCACAGGGTATTGTGGAGGTGATGGAGCCTATTGGTGGCCGAACAGGTATACTGGCGGGCTTTGTGATTCTAACCGTGCTGCTGACACAGCCCATGTCCAATGCGGCGGCGGCGCTGGTGGTCATACCGGTGGCCTTACGAGCCGCTATAGAGCTTGGCGCCGATCCACGTTCCTTTGCCATTGCCATTATGCTGGGGGCCTCGGTATCGCTGGTAACGCCTTTTGAGCCGGCCTGTATCCTGGTTTACAGCCCGGGCAAGTACCGCTTCTGGGATTTTATCCGGATTGGCTCTCCACTTACCTTACTGCTGGTGATTGTGATACTGGTGCTGGTGCCTGTGTTCTGGCCTATGTAAAATTACTCCTGCAGTCCGCTGAGCGTCACGATAACTACTGCAAACAAGGCCGCAGAGAGTCCCATAGCCAGAATCAATTTACCGGCCTGCATGGCCACGACTTTTTCGGGACGGGGTAGCCAGAGGTAGTTCAGGCTCAGGTTGAGCAAGTATACCATGATTGTCAGCAGAAAGCTGATGAACCAGAAGGCAAAAAAACGCAGAATGAAATCTTCGGAAAGTAAGGTAGCCTCGTAGGAAATGAGGTGTAGCTCGTGGGCAAAAAAGAAGTAAGCAAGTAGTAACAGTGCCATGGCATAAGCAGCCAAAATAGCCCCGTTCCAAACACGCAGATTTTTCATGCGATCATTTTTTAGTAATTCAGGAAGGCCTGTGCATCCTGCCGTATCTCCTCGCGGGAGAGCCCGTCTTTTACCCCAATGGAGATTTTGCGCACCAGCACCCCTACGATGGATTTCTTGAAACCGAGCCGCACAGCCATGTTGACGCAGAACTCCATTTCACTTTCATCGACTATGCCATCGGCCAGCATCATCTCCACCAGGTCATAGATCTGGTCGAAGCGCTCCGTATCATTAGAGGGCAACTGGGGTTTTACAGCTTGCACGTTCGAAAGCAGGTCACGCACTTCACTGGATTTCATGCCATGGCGCTCACCGATGGCAATTATAAAATCCATTTCGGTGGGATCCACATGACCATCCGCCTTGGCTAGAGCACCGAGGTTGGTGATGTGGCTCTTTAATTTTTTCTCTGCCTCGCTTTCAAAAAAACTAAACATACAATTCCCTTTTTGACTTGTTTACTATTTCATAACAAATTAATAACGAATGCAATAAGTATAGCTATACCCTGCCGGTTATTTTTGCAGCACCCATAGTATAAACGCTTTTTTCTTATTTGCAGTCTGTAGGCGATGATGCTTTTCATACGGTTTTTACTATCTTATTAGTTATGCTTTTGTATTCTTTTTTTATTTCCACTTAAATTAACAAATGTATACCTTGCAGATTCATAAAATCGCACACGTGTACTGTAGCGATCAATCGAAAGAGGCCGGAACCGGGCCTCGACAGGGAACCCATTAAAAAGCAACTCTTTATGAAGAGGATTGGAGTATTTACATCAGGAGGCGACGCGCCGGGCATGAACGCATGCATCCGGGCGATTGTACGGACAGCCGTATATTACGGATTGGAAGTTTACGGTATCAGAAGAGGATACAACGGTATGATCAAGGGCGACATCTTTAAGATGGAGTCGATAACGGTGAGTAATATTATACAGAAAGGCGGCACCCTACTTAAGTCGGCACGCAGCAAAGAGTTTCTGACAAAGGAAGGCAGGCAGGCAGCTTACGAACAGCTCAGAGCCCATGGCATTGAAGGACTTGTGGCCATCGGCGGTGACGGCACCTTTACCGGGGCTAACATATTTTACGAGGAGTACGGCATCCCAACCATCGGAGCACCCGGTACCATCGACAACGACCTGTATGGCACGGACTATACCATTGGCTACGATACGGCCGTTAACACAGCCCTTGACGCCATCGACAAGATACGCGACACAGCTGACAGCCACGAGCGGGTGTTTTTTGTGGAGGTGATGGGCCGTGACTCAGGCTATATTGCTATACCTTGCGCTATTGGTGGCGGCGCTGAGATCGTGATGATCCCGGAGACCGATACTTCCATCGATTTTGTGATTGAGCAGCTGAAAGCCGGCTGGAGCCGGTCCAAGACTTCCTTTATCGTGATTGTGGCAGAGGGCGACGAAGAAGGCAGCGCCACGGAGATCGCCGCGAAAGTATCGCAGCAGATACCGAACATGGATGCCCGCGTAACGATACTGGGCCACGTGCAGCGCGGCGGGGCGCCCACTGCGGCCGACCGTATGCTGGCCAGTCAACTTGGTATCGCCTGCGTGGAAGGCCTGATGGCTGGGCGCACCAACGAAATGGCCGGTATCATTAACCGCGAGCTGGTATACACTCCTTTCATCGAGACCATTACCAAGCAGAAACTAATCAACCCGAACTTCACCAAAATGGTGGATATTCTGTCGGTATAAGCAGGCTATACCTGAAAACGGCGCGGCCGGCTTTCACAATAGCCGGCCGCGCCGTTTCTATACCTTCCTTGTGATGCGTCCTGCATCTGCTGCCTGATAAAACGTAGTATCTCATCCCACTGCTCCGGATGAAACCAGGTATAGTCGGCGTGTTTGTGAAACCAGGTGAGTTGCCGCTTGGCGTATCGGCGGCTGTTGCGTTTGAGCAGGCGCACCGCTTCCTCCCAGTCATACTGCCCCTCCAGGTAATCAAATATCTCTTTGTAGCCCACTGTTTGCAGCGCATTGTGCGCACGGTAGGGGTACAGGCTTTCGGCTTCTTCCAGCAGGCCTTGCTCCAGCATCAGGTCCATGCGGCGGTCGATGCGCTCGTACAGTTCCTGCCGGTCGCGCGTCAGCCCGATCTTGATGATATGAAAAGGCCGCTCCCGGGTACCTGCTTTCCGGAAAGCCGAGTAAGGCTGTCCGCTTGAAAGGCATACCTCCAGTGCACGTATAACACGCTGCGGATTGGCCTTGTCTACCCGCTCATAATACGTGGGGTCAAG
Source organism: Pontibacter sp. BAB1700 (assembly GCF_000277005.1). NCBI lineage: Bacteria > Pseudomonadati > Bacteroidota > Cytophagia > Cytophagales > Hymenobacteraceae > Pontibacter > Pontibacter sp. BAB1700. The sequence goes on from NZ_AKIS01000034.1 coordinate 5,391, forward strand.
TTCCTGCAACTGCTCCTGCAATGGCTGTAGTCCCTCCTGCTGGTAACGGGCGGTCAGACTTTCGCGCACGGCAGGATCTGCCTCAGGCATTTCGTCCATCCCATCAGTCACCGCTCGCACGTACAGCCCTGAGCCACCTGTCAGGATCACGGCCTCGTGCCGCTGAAACAGCTGTCCGGCCAGGGCCAGCACATCCTGCTCATAAGCGCCTGCATTGTAGGTTTCTGTGATCGGGTGCGAGTCCACAAAATGATGCCGTATACCTTGCTGCTCCTCCTGGGTGGGTTTGGCCGTACCGATCGACATCTCCTGGTAGAACTGGCGGGAGTCAGCGAGATGATCTCAGTGCCGAAATGCTGCGCCAGGCGCACGCAGAGGTCGGTTTTGCCCACGGCAGTAGGACCAACAACTACGATCAGAAAACGGGGGGATGGCGTTGCAGACATGGGCGGGACAGACAATATACTTCGTGTTTATGCCACAAATTAACTCCCTTTCTTGTTATTCAGGAAGCAAAAGTGCCATTGCTTTTGTTTTTTTACTAATTTATGGGTTTAAACGACAACGGAACTACACCAGATGCCACTGATACCTAGCCAACAAACTACTGAAAGCCTGACAATGCTTGCTGAGAACCTGCTCCAGGTGCTTGGTCAGCTCTATCCTGCTGACCATGCCCTGCTTGTTGCTTCCGCTGCAGGGGAGCTGCTTGCTGCCAACACCAAAGCCGAAACCATACTCCCTGTAGAGCAGGGTGTAGCTATACGTCCGCTGGTTGGCCTGGCTGATGAAGATGATTTTGCGGCCTTTAAGGTTTCGCTGGTTCAAAACGATAAAGCGATAGGAAAGATAAAAGACCGTCAGGGCAACCTAAGCACCTTCCACTGTCAGCAACTGCAGTTTCAGGGGCAGGCTTTCCTGTGCTTTGACATCCCAGAGAATGCAGCCGCAGAAGCTGATGACGCGAGTTATCATAACCTGTTCGACGACAGCGCAGAGCCTTTGTTTGTCCTCGATCACGATGGTATTTTCATCGACATTAACCAAAGCGCTTCGGACCTGGTGCAGTTGAAAAAAGAGGAGATCATCGGAAAATCTCTGTTCAAGCAGTTTGAACTCAACCTGTTTGAGCGGGTAGCCCTGCGCAACCAGTTGCAGACTACCCTGAAAGGAGAGCCACAGCGCTTTGAGTGGTGGCTTCGTGAAACAGAGCAGGAACTGATGCCAGTTGAGATCTCCCTGAAAAAGGGCAGTTTCAATGGCCAGACCGTCATCTTCGGTTCTGCCAAGAACCTGTACGAGGCAGTTGGTGCGGAACGCAATGTGCGCTTCCGCAATCACCAGCTCGAATTCGTCAACCACCTGATTACGAATCTGTCGGGCTCCGAGAGCCGCGAAGATGTGCTACGCTATACCTTGAACGAATTGCTGGACAAGACCGATGTTATCGGTGGTGCCGTCTATACCTACGATGCTACTTCTGGCAAAGCGCTTCTTTCCTATAACACAGGCGAAACGCCATCGGGCTACCTCCCGGCCTCTATTCCGTTGCCGGTGACGCAGGCTGAGCAACTTGCCAAACCTGACCGCCGCAAAGCCCTGCACGACACCATTCAGCAAATGGAAGATTTGCTGGGTCAGCACCTGACCGTACTGCCTGTCAGTTCAGAGGCCGGCCTAACGGCACTCCTGCTGGTATGGCCAGGGCATGATGCCAAAATTACCCAGTCGTTTATGTCGCTGCTCGACTTTATCGGGGGCGCCATTGGCAACTACATCGCCAAACACGATCTGCAGCTCAAGCTCTCCCATACCGAGGACAAGTATAAAATCATGTTTGAGTCCACTTACGACGCGATCCTGCTTTTCCGGGATGGCATTGTGGTAGACTGCAACGAAAAGGCACTGGAGTATTTCCGCTGTACCCGCGACGAGTTGGTTGGGAAGTCGCCAACCGACTACTCTCCGGAGTATCAGCCGGACGGCATGCGCTCGACAGAGAAAACGGCCATGTTGATCGAGCAGCTGATGGCGAACGGGAAACCGATCACTGTTGACTGGAAGAACATCCGCAAAGATGGCACCACCATGGACACGGAGCTCAACCTCAACCGCGTGATGATCGACGGCGCATACCACATTCTGGTGTTCAAGCGCGACATTACCCAACGCAAGCAGGTGCAGAACTCCAAGCGCCGCGAGGAAATCGCCCGCGAGTCGATGGCCCATTTCCGCAGCTTCCTGGAGAAAGTAAATCTAATCTACTATAGCCTCGACAAAAACGGCAACATCGCCTACGCCAATGATTACTTCCTAACCTATGTGGAGTACTCACGCGAGGAGCTGATCGGGCAGAATTTCTATGAACTGCTGGTGCCTGAGCCTGATCGCGAGACACGCTTTGCCGACTTCAGACGCTCTATCGAAACGCGCCAGCTCAACTCCTATTACGAGCGTGACCTGATCACCAAGTCAGGCCAGGTGAAGACCGTGCGCTGGAACTGCATGTTTGAGTACGGCCCCGAAGGTGACCTGATTGGCCTGACCAGCGTGGGCAAGGACATGACCGATAAGCGTATTGCCATGGAGGCTCTGAAAGACAATAAGATCCGTCTGCAGGACCTCTTCGACAATGCGCACGACCTGATCCAGAATATCTCGGTAGACAATAAGTTCATCTTCGTGAACAAAGCCTGGAAAGACCGTCTGGGCTACACCGATCATGATATTGAGTCGCTCACGCTCAACGACATCGTGCACCCTTATTACAAGGCCAAGCTCATTTACCAGCTGCGCAATCTGTACAAGGGTGAGAATGTGAACAAGATGGAAACCGTGTTCCTGACCAAGGCCGGCAAGCCCGTGCACCTGATCGGTTCCATTACCTGCAGCTGGCAGGACGGTCGTCCGGTGGCAACGCGCGCCATCCTGCACGATATCACCGACCGCATCAAGGCCGAGCGCCTGCAGAAGGTATACTACAGTATTGCTAACCTGGCCATCAGCAGCAAGGACCTTAACTCACTCTACTCGGCTATTCACCGCGAACTGAGCAAGATCATTGAGACGCGCAACATTTACATTGCGCTCTGCGATAACGATCACCGCCACCTGCATTTTGCCTACCTGGTCGATCAGTTTGTGGACAAATCGTCCAAGACGCAAATGCGCCGGCAGTTCTCACACGGTCTGTCAGAGTATATCATCGAGACAGGCAAGCCGCTTTACATGCAGAAGTCGGAACTCCTGGACCTGGCCCGGGAGCAGGACATCACCATACATGGCGCTATACCTGAGGTCATCCTTTGTTCCCCGCTGGCCATCGGCGATCGCATTATCGGGGTGATCACGCTGCAGGACTACCAGGACCCGAATGCCTATGTGCATACCGACATCGAGATCCTGCACTTTATCTCGAATCAGGTGGCACTTGCCATTGAGCGTAAGCGTAACGAAGAGCAGATCAACAATCAGAATGCCCGTCTCAACGCCATCTTTGAATCGGGCTCGCATCACATGTGGTCCCTCAATCGAGAGTTTGAGCTCACCTCATTCAATCAAAACTTTGCGACAGCCTTCTTCAACAGAAGCGGGCAGGAACTGGAGCTTTACACCAGGCTCAACGATAGCAATGTGGTGAACTTCCACGAGAACTCTTTTGAGTTCTGGAAAGAGAAGTATGTGCTCGCCTTCAATGGGCAACCACAGCATTTTGAAGTGCACCTGCACAATCCGGAAAGCTGGCGAGAGGTATACCTGAACCCGATCTACCTGGAAGACGGAAGCTTTGAGGAGATATCAGGTATAGCCCTTGACATCACAGATAAGAAACGCTCGCAGCTGGCGCTGGCACAGAGTGAGGTGAAGTTCCGTAGTATATTCGAGTCCTTCCAGGACGTGTATTACCGCACCACCATGGGTGGTGCCTTTGAGCTGGTCAGCCCTTCAGTTTACAACTTGCTGGGGTATAATGAACAGGAAGTCCAGCGTATTTCGTCAGAGCAACTGTATGCCAATGCAGCTGATCGGGTGCTGGTAAAAGAGCGGGTACTGGAACAGGAGAGCATTCGTGACTTCGAGATAGAAATGGTCTGCAAAGACGGCTCTATTAAAACCGTACTGCTCGATGCACGCCTCACCTACGACCAGCAAGGACAGCCTGCCGGTATGGAAGGTGTGCTGCGCGATGTATCCGAACTGAAGCGCACGCAGGTAGCGCTGCTCAAAGCCAAAGAAGAGGCAGAGAACCTGCTCAAGGTGAAAACACAGTTCCTGGCCAACATGAGTCACGAACTGCGCACACCTATGAACGGTATCATTGGTATGATCGATCTGCTGAGTCAGATCGTCAACGACGAGGAGCAGAAAGAGTACATCGATACACTGCGCAAGTCTTCGGATGCCTGCTGGCGATCCTGAACGATATCCTCGACCTGTCGAAGATGCAGGCTGGTAAGCTGGTGCTGCACGAGAGCGGCATGGACCTGCATGACACGCTCAACAAGATACACTCGCTCTTTGCAAACCGGGCCCAGCAAAAGGACCTGCATTTTACCTACACGATAACGCCGGAGACACCACGCTATGTGCTCACCGACGAAACGCGTTTCCTGCAGGTGCTTTCCAACCTGACTTCTAACGCCATTAAGTTCACGAACGAAGGCGAAGTGAGCATACATGTAGATGCCGAACCACTGAAGAAAGGTCAGGAGTATATGCTGAAAGTGCGGGTGAAGGACTCAGGTATAGGTATAACCGACGAAGACCAGAAACTGCTCTTCACTGACTTCACCCAGCTTGATAACTCGTCCACCAAGACCTTTGGCGGCACAGGCCTCGGTCTGGCCATCTCGAAGCAGCTCACCCACCTGCTTGGTGGTGACATCGGGGTGGAATCGATACCAAATGACGGTAGCACCTTCTGGTTCACGATAAAGGTGAAGAAAGCCAACAGCGAAGAAGTGGAAGCACAGCTTCAGCGCATGCAATTGCAAAACGCCGAAGCCGAGGTGCTGGACTTCACACCTTATGTACTGCTAGTAGATGACAACCAGATCAATCAGAAAGTGGCCTTCAAGCTGCTGGAGCGACTGGGATGTCGCACCGACGTTGCTTCCAACGGCTACGAAGCCATAGACAGGGCGCTTAACAACGGCTACGACATGGTGTTCATGGACATTCAGATGCCTGAAATGGACGGCGTAACGGCTACTTCAATTATCCAGGAGAAGCTGGGCAATGACAGTCCGCCGGTAGTAGCCATGACTGCCTACTCGATGCGCGAAGATGCCGAGAAGTTTATGAGCCAGGGCATGGATGATTATATCTCCAAACCGGTGAAAAGTTCAGACTTGTACAAAGTGATCATGAGATGGCATGAGCTGAACTGGAAGCGCGACAAAGCCGGTGGACTTACTGCAGCCATTGACGATGATTCGGAGGACGATACCATACCTGTGATCGACCTGGCCATTACAGAGCAACTCAAAGAGATTGGAGGGGCGGAATTTGCGCGCCAGTTGTATGTGGAATTTGAACAGGAAGCTGGTGAATTGCTCGAAGAGGCCAAAAAAGAGCTGGAGGCACAACAATACAAAAGTATTTTAAGTACATTGCACCAACTTAAGGGGACCGGCTTTACACTTGGCATCAACCAGGTGGCCGAGCTAGCCAAAATCCTGGAGCATGACATAAAACATGACCAGTACGATAACGTAAGAAGTAACTTCGCAAAGCTGCTGGCCCAATACGAAAACTACCGCAAAACTTATAAAGAGATCATTTTATAGTTTATTAAACCCATGGCAGACAACAAAACCATCCTGATTGCAGAAGACAGCTCTGTGATCCTGAACCTGACGAAGAAAATTCTCGAGCTTCAGAACTACAAGATCCTGACCGCCAAGAACGGTAGTGAGGTGATCAAGCAGGTAGAGAACAATAAGATCGACGCCATCCTGATGGACCTCAACATTCCGATCAAAAACGGGATGGAGTGCTCTAAGGAAATCCGTGCGCATAAAGACGAGCAGATCTCCAACATTCCGATCATAGCAGTAACAGGCAACGCCAACAACTACACCATGGAAGACTTCAAGGAAGTGGGCATCAATGAGTACCTGCCAAAACCGCTTGATTTCGACATGCTGGTACAGACCGTAAAGAAGCACACCGGAGAGTTGTAAATGGAACTGAAGTACACGCGGCCATTTTTAAATAAGCTGGAGGATATTTTTGCGGAGTCGGATTTTGTACTGCGCTACGAGAAGGGGAATTTTAAAGCAGGCTACTGTGTGCTCAAAGACATGAAAGTAGCTGTCGTGAACAAGTACTTCAGCCTTGAAGGAAAGATCAATTGCCTGTACGACATTCTGAGAACCATTACTGTGGATGAGAATCTGCTGAGCGAGAAGAACCGACAGCTCTACCAGGACATCCGCAATCAGGAAAGAACCAATTGAAAGTAACGCTTTTAGGCACGGGCACTTCGCAGGGCGTACCGGTTATCGGTTGCTCCTGCGAAGTGTGTCGTTCTGTTGATTACAGGGACAAACGCCTGCGTGTATCGGTACATTTGCAGGTAGGCGGCAAGAGCATCATCATCGACTCCGGCCCTGATTTCCGCCAGCAAGTGCTGCGCGAGCGCATCCGCACGCTCGATGCCCTGGTGTTTACCCACGAGCACAAAGACCATACTGCCGGCCTCGACGATATCCGCGCCTACAATTTCTCGCAGCACAAGGACATGCCGCTCTACGGTGAGGAACGTGTGCTGGAACAGCTCAAAAGGGAGTTCGCCTATATCTTTTCAGGTATACAGTACCCCGGCATTCCGCGGGTTGAGCTACACCCTATTACCGAAGAGCCTTTTGAGATTGAAGGTATTCCGTTTATACCTATCCGGGTGAAGCACTACAAACTGCCCGTGCTGGGCTACCGTGTGGGAGATTTCACCTATATCACCGACGCCAATTACATCTCGGAATCTGAAAAGGAAAAAGTGCGCGGTTCTAAAGCGATCGTGCTGAACGCCCTGCGCCAGGAGCCGCACATATCACACTTCTCGCTGCAGGAAGCCATCGAACTGCTCGAGGACCTCCAGCCCGAGCGTGCCTACCTGACCCACATCAGTCACCTGCTGGGCCTCCACCGCGAGGTGGAACTGACCCTCCCCGACTTTATCCGACTAGGCTACGACGGCCTGCAGATTGAGGTATAAATGCACCAGAATTACTACTTTTTAAGGCAACTATCCGAGCAGCTGCGCAGTCGGCTGGTAGGGATGGAGGTTGTCACTTGCTTCAGTCAGAACAAGGACGAACTGGTGATAGGCTTTACTGAGGGGGAGCGGGAGCTGTATGTCCGCGCCTCACTCACTGCGCACTTTTCATCGCTTTCTTTCCCGTCTGAGTTTAAACGGGCTAAGGCCAATACGATCAACCTTTTTGGGGAGCTGCTGGGGCAAACCGTGCAGGATGTGGTGCAGCACCTGAACGAGCGCAGCTTTTACCTGAGGCTGAGCGATGGCTATACCTTGCTCTTCAAGCTTTTTGGCAACCGCTCCAACATCGTGCTGTTTCAAGGCGACGAGCCGCTTAAGCTGTTTCATAAGAAATTTGGAGCCGACTTGGAGCTGAACCCGCTACAGATGGACAGGCCTATCCGCCAGAACTTCGAGGCCTTTGCTGCAGCAGAGGGTAATATCAAGAAGGTATACCCGACCTTTGGCGATTTGCCTGCCCTGTACCTGGAACAACAAGGGTATAGCCAGCTCACGCCCGAAGACAAGTGGGAGCTGGTGCAGACTATGCTTGAGCTACTCGAAGCACCTGCGGCGTATTACCTGATCAGATTGGACGGAAAGCTGCGGCTATCATTGCTCCAGCTGGGGGAAGTGCTGCAGGTATATGATAACCCGATAGAGGCGCTGAACGGCTTTACCCGCAGTTACCTGAGCGAAACCGGCTTTGAGCGCATCTTTGAACAGACACAGCAACAGCTCCGCAAGAAGCAACGCGCCACTCAGGCCATACTGGAGCAGACAGAAGCCCGGCTGCATGAACTGCGCCACGGTCGCTCCTATTCCCAGATTGCTGACATCATCATGGCGAACCTGACCAATATTCCGCCCCGTGCCACTGAAGTAGAGCTTTACGACTTCTATACCGACCGCACACGCAAGTTTAAGCTCAAGGCCAATGAAACGCCCCAGAAGCAAGCTGAGCGCCTGTACCGCAAAGCCAAGAAGCAGCATGTTGAGATCAGCCAACTGGAGGAGCGGCAGGAGCGCAAACTAGAAGAAGCCATTGTGCTGGAAGACGCTCTGCAGGCGCTGGAGGAAGCAAAGACCTATAAGGCGCTTAAGCTATACCTGAAAGAGCATGCCCACCTGCTCACCACCAAACAGCAGGCCCTGCAGGAAGCACCTTTCCGCCTGTTTGAGACCGAAGGCTTTAAGATACTGGTCGGCAAGAGTGCTCAGAACAACGACCTGCTTACCCAGCGCCATACCTACAAGGAAGACATCTGGCTACACGCCAAAGACGTCTCAGGCTCTCATGTGGTGATTAAGCATCAGGCAGGAAAAACCGTCCCTGCCACCGTACTCGAGAAGGCCGCCCAACTGGCCGCCTACTACAGCAAACGCAAAAGCGACACCCTCTGCCCCGTGCTCTACACCCCGAAAAAATGGGTCCGCAAACCCAAAGGCGCCCCGGCTGGTGCCGTGGTAGTCGAGCGCGAACAGGTGATGCTGGTGAAGCCCGAGAATCCGTTCGAGCGGAAGGTATAGCCATAAAAAAAGCCCCGTCCGGTTAAGAACAGAGCTTTTAGAGTGCGCGCGGGGAGATTCGAACTCCCACACCCGAGGCACCACCCCCTCAAGATGGCGTGTCTACCAGTTTCACCACGTGCGCAGCTGATTAGGTTTGCAAAAGTATACTGCATAATTGAGAATTGCAACAGTCATCTGTGCTCAGAACTGTTTTTTTGCGGCTATTTTCCTGCAAATCCTGTCACTTAACACGAAGTACACTCAAACTGTTCACGCAGTCAAACACTTAACTTACTGCGGCAAGGTATAGCGAACACCCAGGAAAAAACGTCGGCCTTGCATAGGCGCATAATTATACTCCGTGTCGAAGCTGTAGCCATACGGGTTGTTCACTTCCACCTGCCGGTCAAAAGGGTCGAAGGGGCGCATCAGCGGGTGCTTGGGCATGAAGTTCAGCAAGTTCTTAACGCCGCCGTATAGCTCCAGCCCTTCTCCCATCGTCTTGGTGACCTGCAGGTTTTGCAGACTGAACCAAGGCGACATTTCCGGTCTGAAATCATTCTCCTGCACCGGCAGGTACATCGGGCCTTTCACACTGCCTGTGTAGTCCAGTGTGAGGCCGAGCTGCCTGAACTGGTACGATGCGGTGAAGGTGCCCGAGAACCGGGGTGCGTGCAATTGCGGAACACGCTCATGCTGTCCCTCACATGTGTCCTGCACCTGGTACACATCCATCAGCGTAACGCCGGTGTGCAGGCGCAGCGGAAAGGTAAAGGCCAGCTCCGTATTTAAGGCTATACCTTTGGAAATGGCATGCCCGCTCAGGTTGTCGTAGATGATCTGCGTATTGTTCGTCAGGAAATCAGCAACGATCTTGTTCGTGAAATAGGTATAGAAGGCCGACCCCTCCAAATTCAGAAAGCCACTACCAAGCGGAATGTAGCGCTGGTAGTTCAGGTTGACGTTGTAGGACTGCTCTGGCTTCAGTTCGTTTCGGATGACTACTTCACGGGCACCGGTGAGGGCGGCGTGATCTTCGGTGAACAGGTTGACTACACGGTAGCCATTGCCCATACTCAGACGAAAGATATTGTCTTCATCCGGAGCCCAGCGTATGCTCAGACGCGGCGAAAAAATGCCTCCGTGTGCCGAGTGGTGATCGTAGCGCAAACCGGAGAGCAGCGTGAACTTATCAGAAGCTTTGTACTCGTGCTGTGCAAAGGCCCCTGGCAAAGAAGTCTGATCCGGACTGTTTTCAGTAGCCTCATCATCTCCCTCTTGGGTGGCAGGCGTGTTGTCATCGTACCAGGTATAGCGGTAGGTGGTGCCAAGCAGCAGCTTCTGTTTTGCGCCCAGGTCACGATCCCATACCAACTGCCCGAAGCCCACCCGCTGATGCCCTTTGTAGTTAGTCTCCCCGTAAGCAGCATTCTGCTGATGATCGTTGTAAGAGAAGCTGAACAGCAGATTTTCAGGTATAGGCAGCTGGTAGCTTCCCAGCACTTCGTAGCGACTCGTATACACTGACTCGCCGTATACCTGATCGCCTCCCCTGTGTACCGGTTGCCACTGCATCTCCCCACCAAAGCGATCTTCGTAGTAGTAGCGGGCCGCCAGGTTAGCCACCCGGTTTTCCAGACGATTCAGGCTCCATTTGTTAAAGATGGAAAAGCGATGCTGCAGCGGGATGTCCGTAAAATTATCCTGGTTCACATCGCGCCGGTCGGCAAACCGGAAGTAATTAGTACTCAGCATGGTCGAAGCGCGGTTCCAGCGCTTGCTATACCCTATGTCGGCATTCAGCTCGCGGTGAGAGGTATAGAACAGGTCAGCTGAGAGGCGTGGAGCCGTTGCAGGACTTTTGGTGATGATGTTAATGAGGCCTGCCACAGCTTCGGAGCCATACAAGGTAGAGGCTGGTCCTTTCACCACCTCCACCCGCTCGATCAAACTGTTGGGTATGCCACTCAGTCCGTAGACTGTAGACAGGGCGCTTACGATCGGCATGCCATCGATCAGCACCATGGTATAGGCGCCTTCCATGCCGTTGATGTGGATGTCGCCGGTGCCACACACACTGCAGTTGATCTGTGGCTGCACTCCGTTCACAATTTCAAGCGCCTCAAATATGGCCGGGGTAGGGTTCTTTTGAAAATATTTGGGGGTGTAGATCTCCACCGGCACCGGTGACTCCAGCAGATACGTTTCGCGCATGGTACCCGACACCACCACTTCACGCAGTCGGGCATCCTGGGGCTGCAAAGTAACTTTCACATTACTTGTTTCTCCGGCTTTTACCGTCACTGCCACTTCCTGCGTCCTGAAGCCAATGGCTGAAACGCTGATCTTGTGCTCTCCTGCCAGTACTGGCGTTAATTCAAAATACCCCTCTTCATCAGCAGTAGCACCGACACTGCTTCCTACCAGGCCGATGCTGGCAAAAGCTGCTGGTGCGCCCCCGGCTAGTGCCTGCCCTTCTATTTTGCCGGTTTGCGCACTAACTACGACAGGGAGCATGAGCAATACATAAATCAGGTATAGGTACTTCATTTCAATAGTTTAAGCTTATCAAGACTAATACGAGACAAACTTAAATAAAAGTTTAGATTTACTTATTTTTATTTTTAGACTAACCTAAAAACATAAAATCAATTTGTTTGTTAAAGCAATGGCAATGTGGCAAAGTTTTGGCTCTTAAAGGCTTGCGTGACTGATATCAAAAAATTGCAAAACATTTGAGAAGCGCCGAAACCTTATGCATAGCTACCAATGTTGCTTTAGCACAAATGCGCATAAGATTTCAGGGATGCTGGCAGCACTCAGCTTAAGTTTCGCGCATAATGTTTGGACTATTTCGGGGGTATAACTAAATTTATACCTGTATTAAGAATAGTTATATTACTATATTTAGCCAGGGGAAGAATATGAGCATCGAGATAAAAGGACTATCCAAAGCGTATGGCAACAAACATGTACTGCAATCGCTTGACATTACAATAGAACAGGGCCAGTGCTACTGCCTGCTTGGAAAAAACGGCGTTGGCAAAAGCACCTTCCTCAACAGTATTCTCGATCTCATAAAGCCTGACAGCGGCACAATAGCGCTTTTTGGCAAGGACTACCTGAGCAATGCACTTGAAGTGAAGCAGGATTTAGGTGCCCTCTGCGAAGACAATCCCCTGATTGAAGAATTTACCGGACTGGAATACCTCAACTTTGTGGCAAAGCTTTATAAATTACCTGAAGATGAGGCGCAGCAGCGTATCAACAGCCTGACCAATTACTTTTTCTCAGAGCGGGAGTCGCTTCACAAAAATATTGCGGGCTACTCTACGGGTATGAAAAAGAAGGTCGGCATTGTGGCGGCCATTCTTCACAAGCCGCGCGTGCTTATCCTGGACGAGCCTTTCACAGGTCTTGATCCGATCGCAGCGCAGCTACTTGTAAAGCTGATCCGCAACTACAGCACGCCAAACCGGGTAGTACTAATCTCGTCACATGACCTGAATTATGTGGAGCGTGTAGCCACGCACATCGGAGTGCTTAATGACGGACAGCTGATGTACAACGGCTCGGTACAGGAGTTTACCATGAACGGCGAAGCCTGATCGACCAGGCCCTGTTCCAACTCCTCCAGCCACACCACACCACTACCGACGCCGACATCGACTGGATGTTGAATTAGTTTGAGCGTTTTAAAGTTTAGGAGTTTGAGATTGTAGAGCACTCCTAAATTCCCCGACTCTCCAACTCCTAAACTCAATTACATGGATCTGATTTTATATTCCTGCAAGGCAAGACTGAATAGCTATTTCCGGCACAAGAAGATGCAGCGGGTGCTCCTGCTTGCGCTTGGCATTGTGCTGTCGGCTTTTTATGCCTGGCTGTTTACGTACCTGCTTCAGCAGGCCCGTGAAGGCGGACTGAATATGGATGTCAGCCAGATGCTGGGCTATACCAACCTGCTGTTGCTGGCCTTCACGATCCTGCGGGGTTTTTTCCCGGCCTACATTCCGAAAGCTGATTTCATTAACCGCATATACCCTGTTAAGCCGCTCAAGCGCTTCTGGACTGAGCTTGTAGTGGAATTGGTATCGCCGTTCTACTTCGTGCTGCTCAACTTCCTGCTGTTGCTCTTTATGATGTCGTCTGACTATACTGTGCTGCACCTGGTACAGAGTTTCCTGGTATTCCTGACAGCCCATATCACAAGGCGATCACTGCAGGTGTTTATTGAGCGCCGCATCAACTGGCGCAGCAGCGCATTCTGGGGCGCCATGATCATGGCAGGCGCATTTATAGCCCTGGAAGCCCGCGCGCCTATGTTTGAGCCTGTGAATTCGGTGATGATGCTGGTGGTGCATCTGGCTTCGCTGGCCTCTTTTCTGCTTGCGAATTTCCTGCTGGAGCAGGCAGCCTTCGAACCGAAACGCCGTACCGTGAATTACAGTCATAATGCCCGACGTAGCCTGGGCTGGCGCCTATTCAAGAATCACAAAATGGCCAAGCAACTGCTTCTGTTCGGTCTGGGTTTCAAGGTGCTGATGCTGGGCATCGACGCAACGGTGTACACGGCCAAGGGCATCCATATGCTGGACAAGAACGCAACACTCTGGTTTTTTGTGGGTCCGCTCGTGATCTATACCTATGTGTTCAACAACGTGTGGGGCTTTTACAAAAACCTGTGGCTGACGACAGAGCGTGCTACAGGAAGCTACAAGGAATTTCTGAAGGCCAGCCTGTTGCCGCTGCGCATGCTATCCTGATAGACGCAGCCCTTGTGGTGCTGTATGTGGCCTTCTTTAACCACGAGCAGGCAACTTTCATTCTGCTGATGTATGCTGCAGCCGTTATGGTCCTGACACCAATCGGGATCATAGCTTCGTTCACCAGTCCTAAAATGGTAAAGGGTGGCATCCTGAGCTTTAGTGCCAAGACTTCATACCTGTACAGTTTCTTGTCCATGTTGCTGTTAGGTCTGCTGTTTTTGCCGCTCCTGCACCCGATGCTTTACATGGTGTACCCGATCGTGATTGCCCTGACCTTGTTTGCCATGGTAGCGGTGCTGCAGGAGTACAAGCAGTTTAAATACAAGCTGTTTGAGACGCTCTACAAAACTGAGTAAACGCTTATACCCTATACCTGAAATCCCCTGACTACCGCAGTAGCCAGGGGATTTTTGTTTGTTGACTTGCTGCTTTTGTGGCATGCTATACCTGTACGGTAAAGGTATGCTGCAGGCGAAAAACATGAGATCAGGACAAAGAGAGGGCCAAAACAAAAGAGGCTGCTTACTTGCGTAAACAGCCTCTTTCTTTTCGGTGATCCCGCTGGGATTCGAACCCAGGACCCATACATTAAAAGTGTATTGCTCTACCAGCTGAGCTACAGAATCAGTACTATGTGTTTCCCGTGTTGGGAGTGCAAAAGTAGGGCTTTTTCCTTAATTGCCAAAACTCACTGATACTATTCGCGCTTCCAAAGGTATCTGTATAAAACGACCCAACACAATTTTGGTTTAATCATCCTAAGCATCAAAGCTTTAACAGATCAAAAAAAAAATCTTTTGCAATGAAAAAATATAGCTGCTATACCTATATTCATCTCTTTCTGGGTAGTTCGGCTCAGGTTAGGCGGGCAGCAGTTCGCTCAGGTCAAACACATCTACTTCCACTTTTGCCTGCAACTCCAGGTTCAGGAACAAACGGTTTGACTTTGGCGTGATGTCTTGCACACGCACCTCTTCTACGGCACCCGTGAGTTTCAGCCCCTTCAAATCCATACCTGCTTCCAGCATCCCGTTAGCCTTAGTCAGTTCGCCCGCGATGATTTCGGACAGGTTTACTCTTGCCTTCTGAATGATCTGGTTATAGGCCACCTTGTTGACCAGTACTTCGAGCGAGGAATTATAAAAGCGGCTGGAGGTCTGCGCTTGCATGTTAAACCGGCGGATGTATACCTGCTGCCGGTCGTTGTCGTAGCCTGGCGTTGCCTGCACGTACAGGTCCACATTATCGCGCTTGAGTATGGTCCTTAAAACCCGGATCCTGACTTTTAAGATGATGTCACCGGCACCGGCGCTGCTGCCTGCCAGGCCAACATCCAGAATCTGAGCGTAGGGGTTTGCATCCGCATCCTCGGAGGGCTTCGGTATGTATTCGCCCACCAGCTGCTTTTGGAGTACGCTTTCCAAAGCGGGGTAAGAGATTGTTACCGGTACCTGAATCTTGACAAAGTTTTCCATTGATAGACTTTAGATAAACTATGGCTTTTAAACTCGAAACTGCCGAAAGGGTTTGGATTAGGCAACAAGGGAAATAAAAAAAGCCCCAAACACAGGTTTGAGGCTTTTGAAGTGATCCCGCTGGGATTCGAACCCAGGACCCATACATTAAAAGTGTATTGCTCTACCAGCTGAGCTACAGAATCAGTAATAAGTTAGTGAAATGAAGCACCTCCTTACTTAGATAAAGGAGGCGCTATTTGTGATCCCGCTGGGATTCGAACCCAGGACCCATACATTAAAAGTGTATTGCTCTACCAGCTGAGCTACAGAATCTTTTTACTAACTTGCATTCTCAAGGGCGATTCCCTTAATTGCGTTGCAAAAGTAATATCTATCTGTTTAAATGCAAAATCTTTGGTTCAAAATCTCTGGTTTTTTGCTCCTTTTTTTGGCGCTAAACACCGAACCAGTTTATAGTCAGACAGATAATAAAGCCCTATCCCAAGCTGATTCTCTCTTTAACAGCCTGCAGTACACTGAGGCTTTCACGCTTTATGATTCGTTGCTGCAGCACCAGCAGGTATACACCCCGCAAATGCTCCTCAAGATGGCCTACATCAAGGAAAGTGTGCGTGACTATACCGGAGCCATGTATTACCTGCATCTCTTCTACAAGAAACAGCCCAGCCGATCGGTCCTCAAAAAGATGGAGGAGCTCGGACAGACGCACCGGCTGAGCGGTTATGAGTACAATGACCTGCAGTTCTTCAAAACCCAGTTCAGCAAGCACTACATGCGCATTCTGGAGCTGCTGCTGCTCGTGGCTGTGGTAACCGTGACGGTGATGTTTGTGAGCTGGCGCAAAGGGCACCGCTTCAGCCAGACTTTCAAAGTAGGCTTTGTGCTATACCTACTCTTCATCCTCTACTACATCAACTTCCTCGACCTGGGTGACGAAGGCATTATCCGCAACGATCAGGTGGCAATCATGTCAGCACCCTCAGCTGGGGCTACCTGGCTGGCTACTGTTTCGCAGGGGCACAAAGTACCTATTACAGGGGAGCAAGATATCTGGTACGAGATCCGCTGGAAAGGCGAAAAGGCTTACGTGCGCAAGCACAATCTGCTGGAGCTGCCGTAATTTTATGACACAGTAGTTTACTTCTTCAACGGTGAGTCTTTTTCCTTCGCCATCACATTGTACACCAGCTTATCAGCCAGGCTCGGGAAAAGTTTGTTCACCCATACCGCCATCTTGCCCTGGGTGGTCATCACAAGATCGCGCTTGCGTTTGATCGTGGCTTGCAGGATGCGGTCGGCCACTTCCTCGGCGCTCATCATTTTCTGTTCGTCACGCGGTGTCTCGCCTTGCTGTTGTCCGTCAGCTGCAAGCGCTGTGTTGCGAATGTTGGAAGCCGTAAAGCCCGGGCAGGCAATCAGGACATGCACACCGGAATGCAGCAGCTCGGTACGGAGCGTTTCCAGGAAACCATGCATCGCAAACTTAGACGCCGAGTAGCCAGTACGGGCAGGCAAGCCGCGGTAACCGGCAATTGACGAGATACCGATGATAGAGCCTTTTGCCGTTTGAATGTGAGGCAACGCATACTTGGTGCTGTATACCGTACCCCAGAAGTTGATGTCCATCACCTTGCGCAGCACATCCAGGTCCAGGTCTTGGAACAGCGCCCGCATCGAAATGCCAGCATTGTTAATCAGGACATCCAGCTTGCCATACCTGTTCACGGTTTCGGTTACCATACGCTCACAGTCAGCCTCCATACTCACATCAGCGTTAATGGCCAGGTTATCTATACCTGCGCTGTTAGCTCCTGGGCCGTCTGGTCGAGGTTCTGCTGGTTGCGACCTGAGTAAGCCACCTTCGCTCCTGCCCTGCCAAAGGCAAATACCAGTGCCTTGCCTATACCTGATGTACCGCCCGTCACGAGCACTACCTTATTTTTCATCTTTGCCAAATCAACTTATGCTTTGTCTGCTTTGCTTCACAAACAACTCTATGACACAGCTTCCCGCACAGTGCGGGAGCCAGATGCAAAACTACTACTTCTGCGCTAAATATCGTTCAGGAATTCCGAAATGGGTAGATTACGCCCATACCTTATAATTTGCGTACCTTTGCAGGTATAAAGCAGAAACAAGATGAGTAACTATACCCCACTTAGTGAATTAGGCGAGTTTGGCCTGATCAAGCGCTTGAATGAAAAAATTGAGCTCACACAGCCTTCCACTATCAAAGGGATAGGTGATGATGCGGCCATTCTGGAGCCGGGCGAAAAACAGATTGTGGTAACCAGCGACATGCTGCTGGAGGGTGTGCACTTCGACCTCACCTTTTGTCCGCTGAAGCACTTGGGCTACAAAGCAGTGGCTGTGAATGTGTCGGATATCGCGGCCATGTACGCCAAGCCTACCCAGATCACAGTAAACATTGCTTTGGGAGCCAAGTATACAGTGGAGGCCGTAGAGGAACTCTATGAAGGGATGCGCCTAGCCTGCGAGAACTACGGTGTGGACCTTGTGGGTGGCGACACGACCTCTTCCCGCACCGGTCTGGTGATCAGCATCACGGCTATTGGTGAGGTGGCCAAAGGCAATGCGGTGCTACGCAGCGGTGCTAAAGAAAATGACCTGATCTGCGTGACCGGCGACCTGGGCGCAGCCTATCTTGGCCTCCAGATACTGGAGCGCGAGAAGCAGGCCTTTATGGCTGACCCGGAGATGCAGCCGCAACTCGAAGACAGACAATACATCATCGGTCGTCAGCTTCGCCCGGAGGCGCGCATGGATGTGATCCATGACATGAAAGAGCGTGACATCAAACCAACATCTATGATCGATGTGTCAGACGGATTGGCCTCGGAGCTTTTCCATATCTGTGCTCAGTCCGGTGTGGGTGCCACTATCTACAAAGACAACCTGCCCGTAGATGAGCAGACGCTGGAGGCGGCCATGGAGTTCAAACTCGACCCGATCACCTGCATCCTCAACGGCGGCGAAGACTATGAACTGCTGTTCACGGTGCCAATTTCGGACTACGACAAAGTAAAGAACCACCCCGACATCAGTATCATCGGTAAGATCACTGACAAGAGCGAGGGCATTAACCTGGCCAACAAGCACGGTCAGTCGTTCCCGCTACAGGCGCAGGGATGGCAGCATTTTTAAGACAAACAAAAAAGAGAAGCTGTTGAGGCTTCTCTTTTTTGTTTAACTCAAGTTGAAAAGAACTTTGTCTATTGTCACAAATTCCTTTGCCAAAAATTAATCCTCTGGATAAGGTATAAACACGAAGTTGGTGAAGTTCTCTCCATCCACCACAAAGAGGCAGCAGAACTCGTCCGGGTCTTTGTAAGCTGCCTGAAAGTCTTCTATTTTCTCCGGGTCTACCAGGCGGTGTTTGATGAAGTCTTCTAAATAAGAAGCGTTAATATTCCACTCCAGCGCCAGTTCCTCTTTGGCCAGAAAGAGTGAGCCAATGGGCACCTCCGTCCGGGCAAAAACAAAGATCGGGTACTTTGAAATATGGCGTTTGCGCACCTGGTACGATGCCTCACGCAGGGTCTCAGCCACCACCACAAAGTCTTTGGAAATGGTACCGAGGTATTTACCGTTTAATTCAGGATCGTTTTGCATTCGCTTTTATTTAGCTGTTAACAGAACAATATTTTCTACGTGGTGCGTCTGTGGGAACATATCCACCGGCTGCACCCGTGCTACGTCATACTTCTCAGAGAGCAGCTCCAAATCACGTGCCTGCGTGGCCGGGTTGCAGCTCACATACACAATGCGATTCGCATGCACTTGCAGAAGCTTCGCCACCACCTTCTCGTCCATACCTGCACGCGGTGGATCCGTGATCACCACATCCGGTCTGCCATGGCGCTCGATCAGCTCATCCGAAAGGATGTCTTTCATGTCGCCGGCATAGAAGGTCGTGTTGGTAATGTCGTTGATCTGAGAATTGATCTTGGCATCCTCGATGGCGCTTGGCACATATTCTATACCGATGACCTCACGTGACTGACGGGCCACAAAGTTGGCAATGGTACCGGCTCCGGTATAGAGGTCATACACCAGTTCATTCCCGGTCAGACCGGCAAACTCGCGGGTAAGTTTATAGAGCTCATACGCTTGGTCACCGTTGGTCTGGTAGAAGGATTTTGGACCGACCCGGAAGCGTATCCCTTCCATTTCCTCATGAATGTAAGGCAGGCCTTTGTAGCAAACTACTTCCAGGTCGTGGAAAGTCTCGTTGCCTTTTCCATTCACCACATACTGCAGCGAAGTGATCTCAGGGAAAGTTGTAGCCAAATGATCCAGTAAGCCTGTCAAAGCCTCCTCGTCCTCATGGTATACCTGCACGATCACCATCAGTTCGCCGGTATTAGCCGTGCGGATGATCAGGTTGCGCAACCAGCCGTTCATACGCAGCTTATCAAAAAACACCAGATTGTTAGCCCGGGCATAGTCGCGCACGGCCAGTCGGATGCTGTTGGAAGGCTCCGGCTGCAGATAGCAGTTCTGAATGTCAAGTATCTTATCAAAACGGCCCGGCATGTGGAAACCCAGTGCCCGGCGCTCATGCTCCTCCCCTGACTTGATCTGCTCGTTTGTCAGCCAGCCGTAGTTGGAAAAGGTGAACTCCAGTTTGTTGCGGTAGAACTTGTCTTTGGCAGAACCCAGGATCGGGTCGAAAGGCGGTAGCGCCACCTTGCCGATGCGCTCCAGGTTATCCTGCACCTGCTTCTGCTTGTAGAACAGCTGCGTGTCGTAGCCGATGTGCTGCCACTTGCAACCGCCGCAGGTACCGAAGTGCTCACAGAATGGCTGCACACGTACCTCGGAGTAGCTGTGGAAGTTAATGGCCTCCGCCTCCATGAAGCTCTTCTTCTTGCGTGTCACGCGCAGGTCTACCACGTCGCCGGGAGCCACACCGCCCACAAACACTACCATATTCTCGTGGCGCGCCAGGCACTTGCCCTCCGCTACCATCTCCTCGATTCGAATGTTCTCGAGTATTTCGAAATTAGTCTTCTTCTTATGCTTTCTCACAATACTGCAAAATTAGCTAAAATTCGGGAGATGTGGGAATGAACAAAAAAAGGCCGCTCCTTCCTGGGAGCGGCCTCTCTATACCTAAACAATTCTTCTGTTAATACGGCTTGGCCTCGTGTGACTTGCCTTGCGCATCCTGCACACCTTCTTCGCCGGTTACATTACCTGACGGGCCATCCATGCCTCGATCTTCTTGTGCTCCATCATCATCTTCTTCATCTCCTTCGTAGCACGGTCAATGCTTTCTCGCACTCTGCGGCCATAGTCTTCGTCGGCCTGGGTGAAGTACTCCAGCATCTTGCCCTGTATGCGGCTATCGCATTTGGCCAGGTCATTGCCCAGGTTGTTGATCAGTTCGTCACGTTCCCAGTCCTCGAAATTGCGGTAAGTCTCCCCAGCCTGACCGAACGGGTTCGGTCGGTCGATTGGCTGACGCACCAGGTTCGCTTCGTAACGCGGCGAATACTCCTTCGGCTTTTCAGCCTGCTGCAGGCCGCCCAGTATAGACGGCTCATAGTTTACGTGGATGTTCTGGCCTTCTGCAAAGTCCGTGTCAAAGGCCATTTGTCCGCCGCGCTGGTTCGTGGCCACATGGGTCTTCGGTGCATTGATCGGTAGCTGCAGATAGTTGGCGCCTACCCGGTAACGCTGCGTATCGGAGTAAGAGAAGGTACGCCCCTGCAGCATTTTATCGTCCGAGAAGTCCAACCCGTCGACCAGCACACCTGTACCGAAAGCCGAAAGCTCCACTTCGTTGAAGTAGTCCACCGGGTTGCGGTTCAGGGTCATCTTACCCACTGGGTGCCATGGAAACTGCTCCTTCGGCCACAGTTTGGTATCGTCCAGCGGATCGAAATCCAGCTCCGGATGATCGTCGTCGCTCATGATCTGCACGTTCAGTTCCCACTCCGGAAAGTCCCCGCGCTCGATGGCCTCGTACAGGTCCTGCGTGGCGTGGTTGAAGTTCTTGCCCTGTATCTCCTGCGCTTCTTTCTGAGTCAGGTTGCGGATACCCTGTTTCATTGGCTCCCAGTGGTATTTTACCAGCACCGCTTCACCATCTTCGTTTACCCACTTGTAGGTGTTCACGCCCGAGCCCTGCATCTGACGGTAATTGGCAGGTATACCCCAGGGCGAATACAGGAAGGTAACCATATGAGTTGCCTCCGGTGTACCGGAGAAGAAATCGAAGATGCGCTCGGCACTTTGTATATTGGTTACCGGATCTGGCTTCTGGGAGTGGATCAGGTCCGGAAACTTCATGGCGTCGCGAATGAAGAATATCTTGAGGTTGTTGCCTACCAGGTCCCAGTTACCGTCTTCGGTATAAAACTTCACGGCAAAGCCGCGTGGGTCACGCAGCGTCTCAGGCGAGTGCGTACCATGGCCTACGGTAGAGAAGCGCACAAACACTGGTGTTTCTTTTCCTTTCTTAAATACCTTGGCGCGGGTAAATTTTTCAATAGGATCATTGCCCACTGTACCATACGATTGGAACACACCGTGTGCTCCGGCACCACGGGCATGCACTACGCGCTCCGGTACGCGCTCACGATCAAAATGCGATATCTTTTCTATGAAGTGGTAGTTCTCCATGGTAGCCGGGCCACGGTTGCCTACTGTTCTAATGTTCTGATTGTCAGTGACAGGGTGCCCCTGGCGGGTGGTGAGGGTTGTGCCTTTGCTGGCGTTACGGGATTTTTCGGCTTTGGAGTACTTTGACTTATCCTGTCCATTGCCTTTCATACTTTCTTTTTCTTTCATGACCTGCTGATTTTGATAGATTTACAGATAGTATTTAACGAAACCAATAATGAAGAGTTGGTTTAAATTCCTTTAAATAGGTATCTCCCCTCTAAATGTCCTCTGTTATTTATTCTCGTATATCTCTTAAGTAAGCACCATTCCTAGTGACAATCTGATGAAAATAATTTCTGTTGAACTGCATACACGCCAGCCTGAGGAGCTGAAGGCATTTTATACCGAAACACTGGGGCTACCACTGCTGTCAGAAGAGCAGCAGGCCTTCAGTGTGCAGGTGGGACACAGCACCCTGACTTTCCGCACAAACCTGGAGCGGCCAGTAGGTGGCTACCATCTTGCTTTTAATTTACCAGGCAACCGGATTGGGGAAGCAGGCGAATGGTTGCAGGATCGTGTAGCGTTTCTGTATGCGCCCGGTTCCACTTCGCCTGTCGTATACCACGAAGCATGGCAAGCCCAGGCACTTTATTTTTATGATCCGGAGCTCAACCTGCTGGAGTTTATTTCACACCGCACAGCCTCAGCCAGCCTGGCACCTTTTGGGCCCGAGCAGCTTATAGGTGTGGCAGAAGTAGGCTTGCCTGTGCGTGATGTGGCATCCTTTGCGCAGGAGCTGCGTGAGAAGCTGCAACTGCCTCGCTGGAAATCGGCCAATGCGCTGTTTGAAGCTGCGGGAGGCCCGGAAGGTATGTTGATTGTGGTGCAGGAGCAAAGGCCTTGGTTCCCTACCCAAAACCCCGCCCAGGCACTGCCGCTGCGCCTGTCCGTACAGGCACCAGGCAAAGGCCGCATTGAGCACTCTCTTTTCGAAATCAGCCCAGCAGCAGCGACTCCTCAGGTATAGCCTGACTTTTTAACTTCGTGCTTTCCATACTGTAACCGAGTTGAATCACTGCTGGAGCGTATGCAAATGATGCCTTAACCAAACACTGCGGCTTGATGCTCGTTTAAAAAGCATAATTGAACATGAATCTATAAAACATAAACCTATGAGACATAACGAAGATTTTGGTAGAAGCTACCGTGAGCAAGGGAGACGATCCGGAGACAGGTATAACCAATCAAGCAATCTATCTAATTACCAGTCGCGTTACGAAAACCGCGGCAACTACTACGGTATGCCGGACCAGCACCACGAGTACCGAAACGTAAGCAGCCAGGGCAGCACAAGCTATGGCAGTAGTGGCCCGGTGGGTGGCTATGGAGCCAGCAGCTGGCGCAGCAACCGCGATCAGGATGACCGCCATACCCAGGGGCAGATGCACCAGAACGAATGGGGTGGCAGTGGCAGCAACCAGTATAGCAATCGCGACAGAGACAATTATAACTATGGCTCTGGCAGCGGCAGTTCACAGGGCGACCACTACCGCTACGGCGACCCGAACCCATACATGAACTACGAGCGGCAGGGCGGCTACGAGAAAACACGTGGAACCGGCTGGCGAAGAGAAAGTGATGTGGACCATGCCAACCGCCGCTATGACCGTCAGGAGAACAGCTACCGCCATACCGGCCATGGACGCCGCTTTGACCAGTACGGCCAGGACGAGCGCTATAATTATGCGCATCGCCGGCAGGACGGACGCCGAAGCATAGAAGATTCTGAAAGCCTGGACGACCGCTACTACGACCGTAGTGAGCACAGCCGCAGCAGCAGCGACAATGACTACGGTCGCCAGTATGGCAGCAACTACGATCACCGCAATCAGGATCGTGAAGGCCGTAATGACAACTATGAAACACGTCGCTTCCGTGACCGTGACTATGATGACTCTCCAAGTCGCAGCCCACGTGGCTATGGTTACCGATCGGGTCCGGATTATTCGGCCGACTCTCCTATTTCGAGTTACGGCCGAAGCGTACGGGGTTATCAGAAATAAAGCCAAAAGTGAAGTCCACCTCCCGGGTGGACTTCCTGCTTTAGGGTGCCATGCTACCTAATTCCGGTCTTATGCGTATGCAATTCCATACCTGGACAAAGCTTCCGATAAACTTATGCCCTTAACGAAAGACACTATGAAAAATATGGTACGCACCAGTTGGCTCTTACTACTCCTCCTGTGCCTGAACGCCTGTAACCTTAGCGAGAAGAACAGACAGTACGGCGTTGAAGGAGACACAGAGCTGAAAAGCTCTTACTGGATTCTGCTCTCTTTGCAGGATCAGCAGTTCCAGGATAATCCTGAAAACCGCACCGCTTATATCCGCTTCGAAGCTGGTGAAAATGAAGCTAAAAGGGTACACAGGCTGCAACCGGTTGATGGGCAGGTATAGCGTTGATAATGGCTCTCTTAAGCTGACTAACCTTGGCACCACACGGGCCATGTGCCCCATCATTGAGCAGGAGAACCTCCTGATGGCCGTACTCGAAAAAGCAGACTCTTACCGCATTGCCGGCGAAATCCTCACCCTTTTTTACCAGAACAGGGCCATCGCTACATTCAGAGCAGGCGCAGAACCCAATATGCCTCCCAATCCCTGAGCAAATAACTACCAGATTATAACCCTATTACCTGTGATGCAGTATGCTAAAGGCACTGGCAACCATATATAATTAAACAAGTTAAAAACCACTTATACCTATGGCAACAACTAAATGGATCGTAGACCCGGCACACAGTGAGGTGCAGTTCAAAGTACGCCACCTGATGATTACAACCGTGACCGGCTATTTCGAAAAATTCAATGTAGAAGTGGAAACAGAAGGTGAAGATTTTCACAACACCAAAAGCATTGTGTTCACGGCCGATGTTAATTCCATCAGCACCAACAACGAGCAGCGCGACACGCACCTGAAGTCAGCTGACTTTTTTGATGCCGATAACCATGAGCAAATCAGATTTGAAGGCAAAGACTACGAAGAGCTGAAACCCGGTTTTGAAAAGCTGAATGGAGAACTCACTATTCGTGGCACCACACGGCCCATTACACTCAATGTGGAATATCACGGCACCGTGGTGGACCCTTATGGACAGACAAAGGCAGGTTTCAGTGTCGAAGGCAAGATCAACCGTAAAGAATTCGGATT
>NZ_AKIS01000035.1:0-21816 GCF_000277005.1 Pontibacter sp. BAB1700
TATACCTTTCGGCTATACCTTTCGGCTATACCTTTCGGCTATACCTTTCGGCTATACCTTTCGGATTAGCTCTTTAAAGGTATAGGCATACTTGTTCTTCTCGTCAGGCTGGTGGCTTTCAGAACTCACTTCCTGCCACTCCTCTTTCTTCAACTCAGGAAAAAAAGTATCCCCATCAAAGGTATGGTGCACCTCAGTCAGGTAGATCGTATCCACGTGGGGCAAGGCTTGCTTATAGATTTCGGCGCCGCCAACAATACTCACTTGCTCGCTGTCTAACGCTTTGCCTTTCGCAAGAGCTTCCTCTACCGAGTTCACTATGATACAGCCCTCTACCTGATAATCTTCCTGCCGCGTTACAATAATGGTTGTGCGGCCAGGCAGAGGCTTACCGATGGACTCAAACGTCTTGCGGCCCATAATCATAGGGTGGCCCATGGTCTTTTGTTTGAAGTGGCGCAGGTCAGCAGGCAGGTGCCAGATAAGCTGATTATCCTTCCCGATAACGTTATTTTCGGCTATGGCGACGACAATGGCTATCATGCTTGCTCTGTTTTAAAGGTATAGCCCCTCAGCAAATCCTGCACCGGCATGCGCTTCTTACCCTCCATCTGGAGGTCTAGAATAGATAGAACTCCGTCGGCAGTCTGCACGTGCAGGTAGGTTTTGTTGTCTGTTTTGATTTGGCCCGGCGCTAAGGAATAGGCAGTGTTTTCTAGTTCTTCCGTCTTGAAAATTTTGAAGGTTTTGCCGTCAAAGCGAGTCCATGCTGCCGGGTAAGGGGAGAGGCCGCGGATGAAATCGCGCACCTGATGGGCTGGCTGATTCCAGTTGATTTCGCAGGTTTCTTTGAAAATCTTCGGCGCGTGCTTCGTTTCGGCATTAGTTTGCTGCGGCTGGGGCTTCACTTCACCTCGCTCAATGGCCTGCACGGTGCGCACGGCTAGTTCAGCGCCCTTGTACTTCAGCTTTTCGTACATGCTGCCGAAATCGTCTTCTTCCAATATCGGCACCCGGTCCTGAAAAATAAGGTCGCCGGTGTCGATTTCGTGTTTCAGGAAAAAGGAAGTGACGCCTGTTTCTTTCTCACCGTTGATGATGGCCCAGTTGATAGGCGCGGCACCTCGGTACTGCGGTAGCAGGGAGCCATGTATGTTAAAAGAACCCAGCTCCGGCATGGCCCACACTACCTCCGGCAGCATGCGGAAGGCCACGATAATCTGAAGATTGGCTCGATAGCTGCGCAGCTCTTCCAGAAAAGCCTCTGATTTT
Organism: Pontibacter sp. BAB1700; assembly: GCF_000277005.1. Lineage (NCBI taxonomy): Bacteria > Pseudomonadati > Bacteroidota > Cytophagia > Cytophagales > Hymenobacteraceae > Pontibacter > Pontibacter sp. BAB1700. The sequence continues at coordinate 1,273 of NZ_AKIS01000035.1, forward strand.
AGGTTGGTCGGCTGCAGGACAGGTATACCTTGCGATATGGCATACTCCTTCACCGGCGATTGCTGTATCTTCTGGCCACGGCCCGCTGGTTTGTCAGGAGCGGTAACTACGGCTACCACATTGTATTTATGTTCGACGAGTGCTTGCAGGGTAGGCACCGCAAAGTCGGGCGTACCCATAAACACGATGCGTAATTCGGGCATGGTTCTATTCAAAATCAGGGTATAGCAAATAGTTTTTGCGGAGTACTTTGTAGTTCGACAGCTCTGGCTCCCAGCTGGCTCTAATCTCTGTTTCGGTTTTGCCGGCAATTACCTGCTTACGCAACTCAGAGGTGCCTGCCAGTTTCTCAAAGAAGTTGTTGAAGAATTTTTCCTTGTTCGATGAGTTGTTGTACATCTCCAACAGATACTTCAATGTGAACGGCTGTGCATGCGATACGTCAGTCAAATCCATACCGTAGCACTTCACGCCTTTGTGCGGGGGATCAGTGGCGCCCGGGGTACTCACGGGTGTAAATGAGTAGTCTTTCTTCTGGTAGAAAGGTGACCCTATCACCTGAAACGGAGTAGGCGTGCCTCGGCCCACGCTCACATTAGTGCCTTCAAAGAAACAGATAGAGGGGTATAGCGCAATCGACTGGGCGTTTGGCAGGTTCGGAGAAGGGCGCACCGGCAGGTCGTACGCCATTGTATGGTCGTAGTTCTCCATCTTGATCACGGTCAGGTCACAGCTTCTCTCGCCCTCCAACCATTTCTCGCCGTTGATCATTTCTGCGAGTTCGCCCACTGTGAGGCCGTGCACAATCGGAATAGGGTGCATGCCCACAAAAGACTTGTGCTCCATCTCCAAAACAGGCCCATCTACGTAGTGACCGTTCGGGTTTGGGCGGTCCAGTACGAGCATCTTTTTGCCGTTTTCGACGCAGGCCTCCATGGCATAATGCATGGTGCTGATGTAGGTATAGAATCGTGTGCCCACGTCCTGAATGTCAAACACAAGCACGTCGAGGTTCTTCATCTGGTCTTTAGACGGCTTCTTGTTGCTGCCGTAAAGCGAGACAATCGGCAGACCAGTTTTGGTGTCTTTTGCGTCTTTGATATGTGCGCCTGCGTCAGCCTCACCTCGGAAACCGTGCTCCGGCGCAAAAATGGTGGTCACTTCCACACCACGGCTAATCAGCGTGTCTACTAGATGGGTGTTACCCACCATAGAAGTCTGGTTCACGACCATACCTACCCGCTTTCCTTCGAGGTGTTTCAGGTAGCGGTCGAGTTGTTCGGCGCCCAAGGCCAGTGGTTTTCTAGCTGGAACTTGAGAGGGTTCTTCAGTGGCCGGGGCGTTTTGCTCAGCGGCGGTGGCAGGTGCCTGTTTGGGTGTGCAGCTGTTAAAGCTGAGCAACAAGGCACCGCAAAGTATAGCAAGTGGTTGTATCATCAGTGTTCTTTTTTCAGGGCCGTGTTTGGAGATTCGCTCGCAAAAACGAAACTTTAACAGGCTCTAAGTCAAAATTCATACCTATCTTTAAGGCAGTTTAGACGCAAGCGAGTGAACGTATCCAAATTCATATCTGATAAGATTTCCGAAGTACAGGCAGGTTCTTTCACCACGTCTGTGACAAAAATAGCAATTATAAGCATAGCTGCAGGCATTGCCATCATGATTGTGTCATTTGCGATTTTGGAAGGCTTCCGTGACGAGATCAGAAACAAGATTTTCAGCTTCGGGCGCATCTGCAAATCAGCAAGTACGACACGAACAATTCCTTTGAAGGTGCTCCCATCAGCACGGCCACAGGTATAAACAGCACCGAAGAAATAGCGGGTATACAGCACATACAGGGTTTCGCCCGCAAAACGGCTATCATCAAAACTGAAGACGAGGTGCTGGGCGTCGTGATGAAAGGCGTGGGCGAAGACTATGACATGAGTGCCATGCAGGCTAACCTGGACGAGGGAGGTGTAGTTTCTTTCTCAGACACTGCCTCCTCCAAAGACGTCATGCTCAGTCGGAAAATTGCCAACAAACTCCGCCTGAAAGTGGGCGACGAGGCGATTTTCTATTTCATCCAAAACCCGCCCCGAGCCCGGAAACTTAAAGTAGCAGGGGTTTTCAATACAGGATTGGAAGAGTTTGACGAGGTGTTCGTCATCGGTGACCTGCAACTGATTCGTGAGCTCAACAACTGGCCCGATACTTTGGTGGGTGGTGTGGAGATTCTGCTCAAGGACTTCGAACAGATTGACCAGGTAGCTGATCAGGTGTTCGACCAGATGAACTACGACCTACAACTCGAGAAAATCACTGACCGACACGCCCAGCTGTTCGACTGGCTGCAGCTGTTGCGCAAAAATGTGGTCATCTTCCTGGTTTTGATTATTTTCGTGGCTACGTTCAACATGGTGTCCACGGTTTTCATCATGATCATCGAGCGTATCAGCATGATTGGTGTGCTCAAAGCCATCGGGGCCACCGACGCCCAGATACGGCAAATCTTCTATTTCCGAGGCCTCAGCCTGACACTCAAAGGCATGCTCTGGGGTAACGTCATTGGCTTGGGCTTCTGTGTTATCCAATACTATTTCCAGGTCATTCCACTCGACCCCGAAAACTACTACATGGACACTGTTCCTATCAGCTGGAACTTTGCCATCATTATCGCTCTCAATGTCATCACCCTCGTGATGACCATGCTCGCCATCCTGATTCCTGCCGCTATGGTTGCGCGTATTAAGCCGGTACGTGCGATCAAGTTTGATTAAAAGAAATGTTATTAAATAATTAGTCTAGCAAAAAGCAGATTAGTATATAAAACAAGAAACGGCAGCCCATCTCAGAGCTGCCGTTTCCATTTTCACAAATCTATACCTAAGCTATACCTGTGACACAGCCTTCGGAGCCTGCCCATTGCTTGAGCTGCCACCCACCATCTCTCTACGAGGCACCGGCATTTGGATACCTTGCTCTTCGAAAGCTGCTTTGGCGCGTTCATTCATGTCCCAGGAGAAAGCCCAGAAGTTTTCTTTGTTCACCCACGTGCGCACGCTCAATGTGAGGGAGTGTTCGGCAAAATCTGTTACAACAATCACAGGTGCTGGCTCGGGCAGCACTCTTTCATCAGCGTTGATCAGGTCCTGCAGAATCTGGCGTACCTTACCAATGTCGTTGTTCACTGACACGGCAAACTTCAGCTCCACGCGGCGGGTCTTCTCGATGGTATAGTTCACCACCACACTGTTAGCCAACGGACCGTTGGGTATAAAAATCGTTTTGTTGTCAGGCGTTTTCAATACTGTGTTGAAAATGTTGATCATGTGCACGGTTCCTCCCTGTCCCTGCGCTTCAACGTAGTCGCCTACACGGAAAGGCTTGATGGTAAGAATCAGCACACCGCCTGCAAAATTAGAAAGGCTACCCTGCAAAGCCAGACCGATGGCCAGGCCTGCTGAGCCCAGTATGGCGATGAACGAAGTCATCTCGACACCCAGTTGCGCAATCACCAGAATGATCAAGAGTACGCGCATGACAACGGCAAGCACACTCTTCAGGAACGGACGCAGCGATACGTCCACATCTTTCTTCACCATCAGGTTAAATACCATTCGATTAAGCCAATTGATAACCCAAAGGCCGATTAAAAGGGTAATGATGGCAGCCACCAGGCGCATGCCGTAAAGCATGACAAAATTGGTGATGTTAGTGCTGTAAGCTTCAAAATTAAAAAGGTCAAACATGCGAAGAGCTTTGTGTTAAAATGTAAAACTCTGGCACCTATTAAGAGAGTGCCAGAGTTCAAATTTGGTTAATTTCCAGGGCAAAGCCAAAACTAGGCCAGATGGCGGCAGTTCAGAATCAGGTTTGGGTCAGGACAAAGACCTTCATACACAGCTCGTTCCGAGAGCCGTGCCACACCCGGATAATCTCCTTGCTTTCCGTCCATGGAGCACATTACCTGAAAGTGCAGGTGCGGAGGCCAGTCACCGTTTTCAGGGTAAGGACCTACTTCTGCAATCTTGTCGCCTTTGCGGAATTCCTTTCCAACTGCTAGTCCAGTCAAGCAATGTATGTTCAGGTGGCCATACAAGGTATAGAAGGTCACGCCCTCGAGTTCGTGTTCCAGAATGATGGTTGGGCCGTAGTCGCCGAAGTTAGCGTTATCGGCGAAACTGTGCACCTTGCCATCAAGCGGGGCAAACACAGCGGTACCGGCGGGTAACCAAACATCTATACCTAAGTGCAGGTCGCGACTCTCTTCAGCCACATCAAAGTGCTGACTGCGGCGGTAGATAAAGCGGTTTTCCATGTAGCCGCCCACGCCGATGGTGGCATTTCGCTTTTGAAGCATTTGGTTTATGGCTCTATCAAAAGCTCCCGTATCGCGCAGGTCTGTTTGCTGCAATAGCTGGTTGGCTGCCGTAAAATCAAGACGGCACACGTGCTCGCCGTTCAGGTCCGCATCGAGTACGGGCCCAAAAGCAACAGTGTGCCGTCTTAGAATGTCGCTAAGTTTCTTTTCGGTATTCAGCATGAGTAAACATGACGGTGGGTATACCGTCACGCAAGTATAAGAAGAATTATGCTACTTCTTCCACATACTTGGAGAGTGTCTTCAGACTTTTGGTTTTGCCAAAAAGCTCTTCGGATTTCTTGCTGTAAGCCTGCGCAGCTTCCTGCAGCGTGTCGAAGGTGCCGAGGTTGATGCGTTGCTTGTTATGGTGAATGATGGCGCGGTATTTCTGTGCCTCTTTGTGCACACCGCGTACACCCAACTTGTTCTCCGTTTTAGATGTGTTACGCACGATCTTGCAAAGCGGAGCCCACTCCAGGTTTTCGAGGCGGCAGTCGAGCTTGTTGCCGTTCTTGAAGTGCACATAAAGCTTGATGTTGCTTTCCGGCTTCTCGATCAGCTGTTCGCCGATCATTTTGTGCAGGTAAATGGTTTCGTTGCGGTACTTACCATTTTTCAACGGCCAGTTCTTCTGGAAGAAGGCGTAACCGTTGGAGTGAATACGCAGGTGCTTCAGAAACTCAATCTGCTGCAGGTAGGCGTTGTTTTGAATATACTCGTAAGTGCGGTCATCCACCATTACGGTTTTTTCACAGTTTTTGAGAGTTAGTTTGTAGAGCATTGGTGTTTTCAGTAATTGTATGGTAAAGAACGGAATGTGGGGGTTGGTTATTTCCCGGCCACGGCACTTGTATGTACTATGTTACAAATGTGCAGCTTTTTTTTCATTCACCGTTCATTCTGTTAATGATTTGGTTATAATACGTGATTCGTGAAATCGGTTTTAAAAATTCGCCTAAATTTTCACGCAACAGCCCAGATTGTCGTAACTTTCAGTTTGAAACCATGTTTCCCCCTAAAAGACTATTAATAAAACGATATGAGTAGCCCCTATTTCTCGCTGAAGGTCGTGGAGATAACCCGCGAAACCTCAGATGCGATTACGATACACTTAGAACATCCCGATAAAAAACCGATTCCATTCAAGGCAGGGCAATTCCTGACACTTATCCTCCCGATTGACGGAAAGAAAGTCCGCCGTTCCTACTCCCTCTGTTGTGCCCCAAATGAGGGTAGTCGCCTGTCAGTTACTGTTAAACGTGTAGAAGGCGGTCTGGTTTCCAATTATTTGCTTGATAATCTGCAAGTTGGACAGGAAGTTGAAGTGATGGAGCCGCTTGGTAATTTTAACCTGGTACCAGAGGCAGATAAGAGCCGTCATATTATCCTGTTCGGGGCTGGAAGCGGCATTACCCCGCTGATGTCTATGCTCAGAGCAACCCTGCGCGAGGAGCCGAATACGAAGGTGACCTTACTGTACGGTAACCGCGACGAGGACTCTGTGATCTTCAAGCAGCAGCTACAGGAACTCCAGTCCGCACACCCTGAGCGCCTGCACGTGGAGTATATTTATAGTCAGCCAAAGCATGCCTGCGACTACCGCGGCCGCATGAACCAGAGTGTGATACTGAAAATACTGGAGCGCCGGCAACTGGCCAAGTCAGCTGACGCGCTCTACTATATGTGCGGACCTGAGGGGATGATGGAAGAGGTGCGCAAGGCCCTAAACGTGCTGCACGTACCTTCTGACCGCATTTTCCGGGAGAGCTTTGTAAGCAACAAACTGGTAGAGCAACACGAACAGGAGCACCACGGCGACGTGTCCTCTTCAGATGACGACGGTGAGATAACCACCCAGACTGTAACCATCATTTATGAAGGCGCCGAGTACAGCGTGACTGTGGAGCCGGACCAGACCATTTTGGAAGCAGCGCTTGACCAGGATGTGGATTTGCCATACTCTTGCCAGGCTGGTTTGTGCACCGCCTGCCGCGGCAAATGCCTGAGCGGGAAAGTGCATCTGGACGAACGCGAAGGCCTTTCTGACGCTGAGTTGGACGAAGGTTATGTGCTCAATTGCGTAGGCCATCCGCTGACTGCTAATGTGGTCATCGAAATAGGATAAAAATACCTGTTATAACTTCAGTAAGGCTGCACTATCTTTAATGAAGATATAGTGCAGCTTTTTTTTGCACTTTCAGGAGAAGTGTATATATTACCTTTTCTTATACAGAACCATCAATGAGTAAAACAGAAGCTATGATACAAGTGCCCGAACGAAAGAAGCGGGTTTACCTGTCCGAAGACTTTAAAATAGATACTTGGGAAACCATACAGCCATATTTTGAAGAACTGAAAAGCCGTGCCATCAACTCGGTGGAGGAACTGGAAAAGTGGATGAAAGACCGCAGCGAACTCGAGAGCGTGCTCTCCGAAGACCTGGGCTGGCGCTACATCCGCATGACCTGCGACACTCAGAACGAGGATATCACGAAAGCCTTTCAGTATTTCGTATCAGAGATAGAACCCCAGATTGCCCCTTACGACCACGAGCTCAACCTCAAGTTGATGCACTCTCCTTATGTGACCGGTCTCGACAAAGATAAATACCGTATTTACCTGCGCGGTGTGGAGCGTGCCCTGGAGATCTTCCGTGAAGAGAACATTCCGCTGAACACCGAAATCAGCACCAAGCAACAACAGTATGCCGCCATAACAGGCGCCATGACCGTGACGCTGGACGGGGAGGAGATGACCCTACAACGTGCCGCAGACCGACTGAAGCGCAACGAGCGTGCAGTGCGTGAGGAAGCGTGGCGTGCCATACAGGAGCGCCGCACACAGGATCGTCAGAAACTCGATGACCTATTCGACGAGCTGTTGAAACTGCGCACACAGCTGGCCAAAAACGCTGACTTCGACAATTACCGCGACTACATGTTTGCTGCCATGGGCCGCTTCGACTATACGCCACAGGATTGCTTTGATTTCCATCAGTCCATTGAGGAAACCATCGTGCCCGTGCTGACAGGTATAGACCGCCAGCGCAAGGAGAAGCTAGGTATAGCCGACCTGCGCCCATGGGACCTTGACGTAGACCCAAGCGGAAAAGCACCGCTGGAGCCGTTTACGTCTGGTGAAGAGCTGTTGGAGAAAACTATACAGGTGTTCTATGACCTCGACACCTACCTGGGTGACTGCCTCGCAACCATGCGCGAGATGGGCCACCTGGATCTGGAGTCGAGAAAAGGCAAAGCTCCGGGCGGGTATAACTATCCGCTGGATGAAATTGGGGTACCGTTCATTTTTATGAATGCCACTTCCAGTTTGCGTGATGTGATCACGATGCTGCACGAAGGAGGCCACGCTGTACATTCTTTCCTGACCCGCGACCTGACGCTGGGTGCTTTCAAACACCCACCATCAGAAGTAGCCGAACTGGCCTCCATGTCGATGGAATTGATCTCAATGGACTACTGGGATACTTTCTTTACTGACGAAGACGAGTTGCGTCGCGCCAAACGCACGCACCTGGAGAGCGTGCTCGAGACCTTCCCGTGGGTAGCGACCGTGGATAAATTCCAGCATTGGCTTTATGAAAACTCGACCCATACGCAGGAAGAGCGTCATCAGGAGTGGCTCAATATTTTTGAACAATTCAATCACCTCGAAGTGAACTGGAGCGGACTCGAGAAGTATAAGCCATTCATCTGGCAGAAGCAGCTGCACATCTACGAAGTGCCGTTCTATTATGTAGAATATGCTATGGCACAGTTGGGGGCCATTGCTGTTTGGAAAAACTACAAAGAGAATCCTACTGAAGGGCTGGCCGCCTACAAGCGTGCCCTCAGCCTGGGCTATACCGTCACGATCGGCGAAGTGTATGAAGCCGCGGGCATCAAGTTCGATTTCAGCACCGAGTACATCAAGAGTCTGGTGGACTTTGTAAAAGGCGAAATGGCCAATATATAAGGTATAGCTATACCTGTACAGAAGCCCCGTCGTTACCAAATCAGGTAGCGATGGGGCTTTTTTCATGTACTCCCGGTAAATTTAGTAGTTTCGCAGGTGTAATGCTCCGTAAGCGTTTTTACGATTTCACCTATACCTGTGCCGGGCTATTCCTCGTAGAAATTTCTATACCTGTTCAAGAAGAAAAATGAACCCTTTTAAACTGTTGCTCCCCATCGGGATTTTCTTGCTGTGCATTGTTGCTGCCTGTTCGACTGCTCCAACTTCCGTCTCACAGTCGAATGCGGAGATGTCGAACGCTGAGGTCGCCCAGGCAGCCGTGGGTTCCTGGGTAGGAACTATACCTTGTGCCGACTGTCCGGGTGTAGACTATACCCTGGATCTCAGCCCTGACAGTACCTACCGGGAGCGCCTCGTGTACCAAGGCCGGAGCGCAACACCATTTGTGCAGTCTGGAACTTGGGGTGTGGGCAATGGGAGGGTTCAACTAAATAAGCAGGGCACTGGTAATAACCAGTTTGCCATAGAGGGTGAAGCATTGGTTATGCTCGATAGTGAAGGCAACCGCATAGAATCACAAGTTGCTGATGCCTACCGCCTACGCCGGAAAAACCCGGACGAGCCAGAGGACAGTCCTAAGCTGTGGCGTGAGAAATACGAACGTGGGATCGAATTTGCCGCCATTGGAAACGAACCGTTTTGGTCACTGGAAGTTGATTTGGATAAAATGATTGAGTTTAGGGTGCTGGACGAAGAGGATGGCAGTGTGCTGACGCCAGTGCCGGTTGCAGAAGAGCCAGAACCGGGTAAGGGAGTCGTGTATAGGGTACAGACCGTTTCGGGCAATCTCGAAATCCGGCTGATCAAGGAAACTTGTGTTAATACGATGTCAGGGCGAGAGCTTCCTTATACCGTAACAGTACTGAAAGACGACATGGAATACAGAGGTTGTGGTATGTACCTCCGTGACTCCCGCCTCGACGGCACCTGGAACCTGGTGGAATTGCAGGCGAAAGCCATCAATCCAAAAGATTTCGGACAGAACCAGCCAACCTTGGTTATATCGCTTGCCGAGGGCAGGGTATCGGGGAGTACAGGATGTAATAGAATAACAGGCACACTTGAACCGATTGCCGACAGAATCAATTTCGGACCTATCGCTGCGACCAGAATGGCTTGTCCGGATATGGAGGTGGAGAATCAGATATTGAAATTGTTGAATGATAGGGAGTTAAGGTATAAGGTGAGTGAAGAGTGGTTGGAAATGATATTGGACGGCAAAGGAGTGATGATGTTTAAGAGAGGGGAGTAGCGTTGAAATAAGTATCCATGAGCAAGATTCTGGAGGGCTTCCCTGTTTTCGATTATACAAATTATGACAATCAGCAATATTATCTGTAGTGACAAGTCGCGACCTAGCCAACCGTGCACCTCAGTAGCTGGGAGAAAAATCCTGAAAATCCTTGGGGTAGGGGCCCTATGTAAAGACTCAGACAAAATGAAATCGCCCGTCGTGTCCAACAGGCGATTTCATTTTCCTTATCAAAATATTTACAAGGGCTTAAACTGCTCAAACATCTGCCGGCAGTCGTTGCAGTAGTGCATGGAGCGACAGAGGGTGGGGCCGAAAGGTGTGCGCAGGTCCGTGTTTTCGCTGTCGCAGTACGGACACTTTACATGCTCAAGTATATCTAAGTCCAGAATCAAATCATACTTAGGAGGCGGTGCCAGACCAAACTCTTTCAAATGCCGACGGCCTTTTTCCGAAAGCTTATTGCTGTCCCAAGGTTTGTCGAAAGACATAATGACGGTGTGATTGGTGATGCCATGCTTCTCCAAGGTACGCTCGACATCCTTCTTCATGTAGTCCATGGCAGGACAACCCGCGAAAGTTGGAGTCATGTTCACCGTCACATGGTCTTCGTCAGAAATGTCCACACCCGTAATCACCCCTAGGTCCATTAAAGATAATACAGGTATCTCGGGGTCTTTCACCTCCTCCAACAGGGTCAATATATTCTCTTTCGTCAATTCCATTTTGTTATTACCACTCCGCCGTCGGGTCGATCTTAAACACCTCGGCCATTTCATCGAGTAGTGGCTGCAGGTGCTCAGTGTGCTCACCGTATCGTCCACCCATTTTCGGTTCTATTGTGGCAAGATCCGGCAACTTCAGATCTGTCTTTTCTATTACCGCCTCAATTCGCTTCAACCACTCAGCTTTCACGGCTTCTTCGCCAGCGTATACGCCAGCATCGATCAGCTCCTGCTCGTACTTCGATGGCTCGAACATACCCAGTGCGTAAGGTATAGCCTCGTTCAGCGAGGACTGCAGGCGCAGAATGGCTTCTTCAGTTGAAGAGCCCAGGTTCTTGATCCAGGTGTTGGCGTGCAGCACGTGGTACTTCACTTCGCCTTTCAGTTTGGTGGCTACTTTGGCAATCGGCTCGTAACTCGACTGACTCAGCATTTCAAAACGGATGATCTCGGCATTGTCGTACAGAAAATGACGGATCAAGCTGAAATCGTACTCGCCGTTTGGTAGCTCTACTAACTGGCTGTTGTGAAACTGGTTGGCGTTGCGGGTGAAGGCAACTGTATCTGGGTCGCTTCGCCAAGCTCCTGCAGCAAAGTGTAGAAGGCCAGACTATGGCCAATCTTATCCTGTGCCATCGACGAGAAAGCAATGTCCTCTTCCAGTATCGGGCCAAAACCGGTCCACTCGGAGTTGCGGTGGCCCAATATCAGTTGGTCGTCAGCCAGTTTGTATAACAGGTCTTTTATCGCTAGCTCGTTCATTATTGCGCAGTCGTTTTATGTTCTTCTTTATACTTCGTGATTTTGTCCATCACTTTGTAGGCAATGGCCTCACGGTACTTCTTCTCAGGTATAGTAGTCCACATGTCCTTATCCTCTTCAGCTGACTGCAGCACATGCTTCGACTTTACCACCCATACATTCACAATCGGGCCTTTCTCGCCAAATTGGGTGCGTGCTTCCTGAAGCGCCTCCTGATAAGAAGTCGCTATGACACGGCCAGCATGGGTATGGGCCTTACCGCGCTTTTTCAAATGGAAGATTTCGTAAGATTCCACTTCTTCGCTGCGCTCAGTAGGCTCTTCCACACGCATCATCTCGTATACGTTCTCACCGTCACCAGCATAAGGAGTTACCTGGATATGCTCCGTGCGCGCGATCCAAAGGCCTACGCATGGGAAGCGGCGGCTGTACTGCTCTTTCGCAAACAGGAAAGCCACATCTTCATTTGGTGCGTGTACCGGGCCTACATAGGTATGGGCAGCACCTTCCTTCTTCTGATGAAAAGCTTCGTATGTTTCAAACTGATCCAGCTCTGGCTTCGGCTCAATAGGTTGGGCCTCTTCCGGCAGGTTCAGTCGGGTTACTCTTGGGTCTAGTGATGTCAAAGACATAGTTTTGTTAGTTAAGAGTTTCTAAACTATCATTGGCTATGCCAACGGTTTCACATACTTTGCTTTCGGGTTGAGGAGAGCTCTGCGAACCCAGGCACCGCGTTCTTCGGCAGTGCGGCGTACGGCAAGACGCTCAGCGTTGCAAGGGCCATCGCCGTTGATTACACGCTTAAACTCATCCCAATCTGGCTCGGTGTATTCCCACTGGCCGGTTTCCATGTTCTTCTTCAGGTTTGGATCCGGCACTGTCAGGCCAAGCTCCCAGATCTTCGGCACGTACATGTCGAGGAACTGCTGACGGCACTCATCATTAGAGGCCATCTTCACTTTCCAGCGCATCAGCGTCTCGGTGTGCGTGCTCATTTTATCTAACGGACCAAAGAACGTCATGATCGGTGGCCACCAGCGATTTAAGGCAGCCTGAATCATCTCACGTTGCTTCGGAGTGCCGGTTGCCATGTGCACTACCGCATCGTGGCCATACTTCAGGTGGAAAGCCTCCTCGGCGCAGATACGCTCCAGCGCACGGGAGTAAGGGCCATAAGAACCTTTGGCATTTGCCATCTGGTTCACGATCGCACCCGCGTCAATTAGCCAGGAAATGATGTTGGAATCAGCCCAGGTAAAGGCCGGGTAGTTGAATACGTTTGAGTACTTGCTCTTGCCATTGATCAGGTCGGTCAGCATTTGCTCGCGTGTTTTGCCCAGTGTTTCGGCTGCACTATATAATAATTGTGCGTGTCCTACCTCATCTTGCACCTTGGCCATCTGAGCCATCTTGCGGCGGAAGCCAGGGGCACGGGTAATCCAAGTGCCTTCAGGCAGTGCGCCGATGATCTCAGAGTGCGCATGCTGCTCGATCATGCGGATCAGCTGCTTGCGGTATAGTTGCGGCATCCAGTCGTTTGGCTCGATCTTCTCGCCTCGTGCGATGCGTGCTTCAAACTCGGCCAACTTTGCAGGGTCTTCTGTCTGCAGGTCGTCGAATTTGGTAGCTTCGAAAACGTTTCCTCCTCCGTACATAATATTTTCAGTTTTAAGGTTCAGTAAAAAGCGCCGGACTGTTAAGGTGGTACAGTCCGGCTAGGGTTAGGTATAGATAAACTAGTTAAGGTTCGTCTTTAGCCCGTTCAGCAGCATGGCCGACAGGTTATCGGCAATCTCTTCTGGCTTCATCTTTCCCTCTGGCTTATACCAGGTATGGATCCAGTTCAGCCCCGAAAGTATAGTGAGCACGGCAAATTTCTCGTCCGGCACCTGAAACTCTCCGCTAGCTATACCTTGGCGGATGATCTCGCGGAAGTAATTTTCATAACGGTCGCGCAGGGCCAGAAACTCCGTGTGGTATGGTTCGCTCAGGTGGCGCCACTCCTGCAGGAACACTGCCGATGCCTCTGTGTTGCGGGTCAGCACCTGTACGTGTGCCGAGATAGCTCTTTTCAGTTGCTCGGTGGCACTGACATTATCGGCTTTCACAGCCTCAATAACACCAAAGAACTCGTCTGCCATCCGGAAGCACACCCGCTGCAGAATCTCTTCTTTGGAACGGATATGGGAGTAAATACTGGCGGCTTCTATACCTAAGGCGTTGGCCAAGTCGCGCATGGACGTGGCCGAAAAACCTCTGGTCTTGAATAAGGCCGTAGCCGTTTGCTCTATCTGTTCTTTCCTGCTCAAAGTATACTCCTTATATAGATAACAACAAATGTAAACAACCTAACGTTCGTTAGCAAATAAATTTTACGGGTTTACAGCATTTATGTTGTGTGGCAGACAGTGATGGTTAGACTAGGTGCAGGAAGTTGTTATGTTGTGCGATCGATTAACAAATAGCCAAAAACAAATGAAGTGTAAGAACTAAGAATTTGTGCTCATTTTGTCGCGACATTCACTGAATTTGCTTATCTTTTTCGAGCATTACTGATTAACTCGCGTATTATCTGAAACCGGCTCGCCGGTATATGGAATTATAATTTAGAAGACTATAATCATGACTGACACGACTCAACCACCTATCACGCAAACTATGGACTTTGTGCATTACGAAGTGAAGGAGCGTGTAGGATATATCACCCTGGCCCGATCCGAGAAGCGAAACGCGCTGAATGCTGAGATGGTCTCGGAACTGAAACGAGCCTTTGCCGCCGCCGAAGACGATGAAACCTGCAAAGTGATCGTGCTACGGGCCGAAGGCAAGGTGTTCTGCGCTGGTGCCGACCTGGAGTACCTGCAGCGCCTGCAGCAATACGACTACCACGACAACCTGGCTGACTCCACGCACTTGATGGAGCTCTTCCGGCTGATCTATACATTGAAGAAAGTAGTGATAGCCCAGGTGCACGGTCATGCAATAGCAGGTGGCTGCGGACTGGCGGCAATCTGCGATTTCACTTTTGCTGTACCAGAGGCGAGGTTTGGCTACACCGAAGTGAAGATCGGTTTTATACCTGCTATTGTAAAGGTGTTCCTGCTCCGCAAGATAGGGGAGGCTCGTGCCAAGCAACTGCTGCTCACCGGCGACCTGATCTCAGCAGAGGAAGCACAAAACTTCGGCTTACTGAATTATGTGGTGCCTGCCAATGAACTGGAGGATCGTGTGTTCAGCTTCGCCCAAAAGCTCTGCAAAGAAAACTCTCGTCAGAGCATGGAGGTGACCAAAGAGATGATCGCGCGGGTGCAGGAGATGTCGCTGGAGGATGGCCTGCAGTATGCGGCCGAAATGAACGCCGTGGCCCGTGGCAGCGAAGACTGTCAGCGCGGCATTGCGGCTTTTCTGAATAAAGAGGCGCTGACCTGGTAATTTTCTGTTAAAGTTTCTAAACCATTTGTTAAACTTGTTGTTTGATGAGTATGCTGATGGGCCTTGGAATCATGTTGATTACTTTTGTGGCAATGGAAGGTGTGGCCTGGGCCATGCACAAGTATGTGCTGCACGGTTTTCTGTGGTTCCTGCACAAGTCCCACCATACCCATCATAAGCACGCTTTTGAGTGGAATGATCTGTTTTTTGCCTATTACGGTACCCTGGCCATGCTGTTCTTCGTGTTTGGCAGCGACCCCATCGATTACCGTTTCTGGATAGGAGCAGGCATTACCCTCTACGGTGTGGCTTATTTCCTGATACACGATGTTTTCATCCACAGGCGCATCAGGGTTTTCGGAAGTACGTCTAATGTTTATCTGAAAGCCTTAAACATAGCGCACAAGGTGCATCATAAGCACAAGGGGCGCGACGGCTCCGAGTCTTACGGCATGCTGTGGGTGGCACCCAGGTATTTCAGGGATGCATACGCAATCATTCAGAAACAACAAGGGGAACAGACGTGGCGCAGTACACCATCAAAGAGCTAGAGCACCTTTCAGGTATAAAGGCTCATACCATCCGCATCTGGGAGCAGCGCTACAACGTGCTTTGTCCCCAGCGCACCGACACCAACATCCGCTACTACAGCGATGCCGACCTGAAAACCCTGCTAAATATTTCGTTACTGAACGAACAGGGATATAAGATCTCCAAAATAGCCAAGATGAGCCCCGAGCAGCTGAAGCTGACGGTGCAGCAGCTTGCCGAACAGGAGGCATCATCGCTTTCACATCATATTACCAATATGGTGACGGCCATGATCGACATGGACGAAGAGCAGTTCGATAAATCCTTCTCTACTGTGACTTTGCAGGTGGGCTTTCATCAGGCGATGCTGCAGGTGGTGTACCCATTCCTGCATAAGATCGGCATCCTGTGGCAGACCAATAATATAACACCTGCGCACGAGCACTTTGTGAGTAACCTGGTGCGGCAGAAGCTGATTGTGGCGATAGACGGACAGGTTGTGAAGCGCAAAGAAGGCACACCGACCTACCTGCTATACCTGCCAGAGGGCGAACTGCACGAGATCGCCCTGCTCTACATGAACTACCTGATCAGATCGCACCACCAGCAGGTGATCTACCTCGGGCAGAACCTGCCATTCAAGGATCTGCAGCTCACATACGATCAGCTAAAACCTGATATTATCTGCACAGTCATGACAATTATACCTGAGCGCGATCATGTGCAGGATTACATAGATAAACTTTCTGCTACTTTTCCCGCTGCACAGATATACCTGTATGGTTTTCAGGCGCAGCACGATTTCCTGGTCTTCCCCAAAAACATACACCGACTTGGTTGTATTGAAGATTTTATTCGTGTGTTGACACAAAAAAGCTAATGCATTAAACAAAATAATATAGCTGCCATTGTTCAACAAAAAAGGCCAAATCCGATAGGGTTTGGCCTTTTTTGTTGGCAAAAGTTCAAATTGAAGGTATATAAGGTGAGATAAATTGTTTAACATGATAAAAAAAATGTTAAACAAAATTTGACCTTTATTTTTTAACGGCGTATAATTGTTTAGTGATTAGATTAAAAAGTTAAACATTATGACAGCGTTAGAATTTTCCAACCACATTCAGCTGGCAGCTGGTTCGTTGAAGCCGGTAGCCATGAACCTTACCCGCAATGCGGACGACGCGAAAGACTTAGTGCAGGAAACGTTGCTCAAAGCGCTCTCGAACCGGGAGAAGTTCAACGCTGGCACTAATTTGAAAGCATGGCTTTACACGATCATGCGAAATACGTTTATCAATAACTACAACAAGATCACGAAGCGCAGCAGCAATATCGATAGCACAGAGTACCTGCAGTACCTGAATACTGATGATAGCTTTGTGACTGTAAACAAAGGCACAGCCGCCTTTGTCATGAGCGATATCAAGGCTGCCATTGCCAGGCTAAATGAAGAGCATCGTACCCCTTTCATGATGTATTACATTGGGTTTAAATACCTCGAGATTGCCGAGGAGCTGAATATTCCGATTGGCACGGTGAAAAATCGCATCCATATCGCCCGCAAGGAGTTGAAGAAGATGCTGCAGGTTTATGGCGACTAAAAACAACTTAAACCAGTTTTTTTAGTAAATTTCTAAATGATGTCAAAAAAAGTAATCGTGATCGGTGCCGGTTTCTCAGGCCTTTCGGCTGCCACCAGCCTAGCTGACCAGGGCTATGAGGTAACGGTGCTGGAGAAGAATGCCACCCCGGGAGGCCGTGCCCGCAGCTTCGGGGCCGAAGGCTATACCTTCGACATGGGCCAAGCTGGTATTGGATGCCCGATGTGTTTGAGTCCTACTTCAACAAATTCGGCAAGTCCGTTTCCGATTACTACGACCTCGTGCGCCTCGACCCATCTTATACTGTGGTCTTCGGTGAAGATGATTTTGTGGATGTGCCTGCCTCACTTGACGAGCTGAAGGCCCTGTTTGAGAGATGGGAGCCGGGGAGTGCCGCCCGACTTGACAGATTTCTGAAACAGGCCGCTTATAAGTATGAAGTAGGTATAAATCAACTCGTGTACAAACCCGGTCGTACGGTGAGCGAATTCATGAGCCTGCAGTTGTTGCTGGATGTCCTCCGCATGGATGTGTTCCAGTCGATACACGCGCACATCCGCCGCTTCTTTTCGCATGAGAAAATCATCAAACTAATGGAGTTTCCGGTGTTGTTCCTGGGAGCGCTGCCGCAAAATACGCCCGCCCTGTATAGTCTGATGAACTATGCTGACATCAGCCTCGGTACGTGGTATCCGATGGGTGGTATGTACAAGATTATCGAGGGTATGGTGCAGCTAGCAGAGGAGAAAGGAGTGGCTTTTCTTTATAACCAGGATGTGCAGGAGATAGAGGTGGAGCAAGGTATAGCCCGTCGCGTACACACTGCTTCGGGTACTTTTGAAGCCGATGTGGTAGTGGCCAGCGCTGACTATCATCACGTGGAACGCCACCTTTTAGCTCCGGCTCTACGTAGTTATACCGAGGAATACTGGGACAAGCGTGTAATGGCGCCTTCCTGCCTGATTTTCTACCTGGGTATAGGAAAGAAGCTTAATAACCTGCGGCACCACAACCTGTTCTTCGACGAAGACTTCGGGCCGCATGCGCACGAAATTTACTCAGATCCTAAGTGGCCGGCCAAGCCGCTCTTCTATGTGTCAGCTCCGTCAGTGACAGACGATAGTGTGGCCCCGGACAGTTGTGAGAATCTGTTTGTGCTGATGCCGGTGGCGCCTGATCTGGAAGATACAGAGGAGCTGCGTGAGCGCTACTATGACATTATTATGAACCGTCTGGAGCACCTGACGAAGCAGGATGTGCGCAGCGCTGTGGTGTTTAAGCGCAGCTACGCCCACCGCGATTTTATATCTGACTACAATGCCTTTAAAGGCAATGCCTATGGCTTGGCCAATACACTGATGCAGACTGCCCTGCTCAAGCCCAGCCTGAAAAGTAAAAAGGTAAAGAACCTGTACTATACCGGTCAGCTGACGGTGCCGGGACCCGGAGTGCCGCCATCGCTCATCTCAGGACAGGTGGTGGCAAAGGAAGTGGCGAAGGAATATGCGCTGGCTGCGGGTCAGCGGGAAATAATGAGTAAGTAACGCCCCAGATAAAACTATGGATTTATACAAAGACACCTGCCTGAACTGTAGCAAGCTTATAACGGAGGCGTACAGTACCTCCTTTACGCTTGGAATAAAAACACTTCACCGCAAATTCCATCAGCCCATTTATGCCATCTATGGCTTCGTGCGCTGCGCCGACGAGATTGTGGATACTTTTCATGACTTCGACAAACGCAAACTGCTCAGCGAGTTCCGTAAGCAGACTTTTGAAGCCATTGAGCAAGGTATAAGCCTGAACCCCGTGCTGCATGCCTTTCAGTGCGTGGTGAATGAGTATAAGATCGACCGCGAGTATATCGAAGCCTTTTTGAACAGCATGGCCATGGATCTGGAAGACCATGTGTACGATCCGGCGCTGTACAAAGAGTACATCTACGGATCGGCTGAAGTGGTGGGGCTGATGTGTCTGAAGGTGTTCTGTGAGGGAGATCAGGAGATGTTTGAACGGCTGAAGAAACCAGCTTGCAGTCTGGGGGCTGCCTTCCAGAAGGTGAACTTCCTGCGCGATATGCAGAGCGACTTTAAGGACCGGGGCAGAGTCTATTTTCCGGCGGTGGACATCCGTACCTTCAACAATGCAAGCAAAGAAGAAATAGAAGCCGACATCGCGCAGGACTTCAAAGACGCCTACGTTGGTATACTTGGTTTGCCGCGTTCTGCCCGCATGGGCGTATACCTTGCCTATGTGTATTACCTCAAGCTTTTCCACAAAATCAAAGGGCTGCCGGCAACCCATATCTTGAATGAGCGCGTAAGAGTACCTGATAATACAAAGTTAGCCTTACTTTTGGGCTCTTATCTCAGGTACCAACTAAACGCCATCTGAATCGTGAAGAATAGCTTACTGATATTACCCTTTTTACTCTTTTTTTACATTACGGCTCTGGCCGATAATACCAAGTCCTACAAGTTGCCTGACCTGCGTGTGCAGTTCCTGGAGGCGAGTCAGAACAGCAAAGCTGGCAAGGAGTTTCACAAGCTGATGAGTGACTACGAGGATAATAACCCTGTGGTGCTGGCTTACAAGGCAGTTTCGGAAGCCATTATGGCGAAACATGTTTGGAATCCTTATATGAAAATGAAGCACCTGCAGCGGTCTTCGGAGATATTTGAGCAGGCCGTTCAACTGAACGCAAGCAATCCGGAAATAAGATTTCTGCGCTTCACAGTAGAGCACTATGTGCCGCGCTACTTGAACATGAGCAAGAACCTGGAAGACGACAAAGCCAAGATCATCGCCGGGCTGGAGCGTCACCCGAAATCCGGTTTGTCCAATGACATGGCCCGCGACATCCGGGATTTCATGCTAACGAAAGACCACTGCACCGAACAGGAAAAAAGAAAAATCAAAAGCATACCCATATAAGCCGCATGCCACTCTACCTGTACCTGAACATCTTCACTATCCTGTTTCCACTGTTGCTCTCCTTCGACAGGAAAGTGGCTTTTTATAAAACTGGCCATACCTGTGGCCTGCCATCATTATCAACGCTGTCCTGTTTATTATCTGGGACGAACTCTTCACCCAAGCTGGTGTATGGGGCTTCAATCCGGAATATCTGGTAGGTGTCTACATCTTTAACCTGCCGCTTGAGGAGGTGCTTTTCTTCATCACAGTGCCTTATGCCTGCGTCTTTATCTACGACTGTCTCAATGCTTACATCACCAAAGACCTGCTCCAGCCTTACGCCAAGGTAATAACCTTTGCGCTTATACCTGTGCTCTTGCTTCTGGCGGTCTTTAATTTAGAAAAGCTCTATACTTCCATCACCTTTACCTTGCTGGCCGCTATGCTGGGGGTGCACTATTACTATTTCAACACAGAAAGACTAGGGCGGTTTTACCTGGCCTACATGGTGCACCTGGTTCCGTTCCTGCTGGTAAATGGTGTTTTGACTTACTTGCCAATAGTTTGGTATAACAACAGCCACAACCTGAGTATCCGCATTGTATCTATACCTGTAGAGGACTCTATGTACTCCATGCTGATGCTTTTGCTGACAATTTCGATTTATGAAGGCTTAAAACAGCGCTTCGCTCTTAAACAATATCAACGCTTGGCTGTATAAAGGTATATGCGAAACCTTCAAGTCACGATCGATTCTAACTCAGGCTTTTGCTTCGGCGTGGTCTATGCCATCCAAATGGCTGAGGACCTGCTCGAAGAGCAAGGGTATCTTTATTGTCTGGGTGATATTGTGCACAACGACGTGGAGGTAGAGCGCCTGCAGAAGCGGGGCCTGCGCATTATCGACCACGCTCAGCTGCGGGAGCTGCGTGACGAGGCCGTGCT